>CAMKMK010000054.1 GCA_946413885.1 uncultured Prevotellaceae bacterium | reverse complement strand
CGGACCGCCAAGACGGGAGGGCATGCCTCGTTTGCGGGGACAAAGGTACGCACTTCCGCAACAACAGCAAAACTATCACGCAACTTTTTTGCAAAAACTACAAAAAAAATTCACTATACCTTATTATATATAAGCGCACGCGAATAAAAAACACATGTTCAATATAAAAAAAGGGAAGCATGATTTGATTTGCTTCCCCTCCTTGCAATATTTTCAACGCATTACATCACACACAAAAACAGTATAATCAATTGTGCTGTAAGAATTCTGAGGAACATACTCAAAGGATAGACGGTACTATAGCCCACCGCGGGAGCATCGTTGGATGCAGTCTGATTGGCAAATGCCAAAGCGGGAGGATCCGTGTTGGATCCTGCAATCAATCCCATCAACGTAAAATAATTAAGCTTATAACGAAGACGAGCTATAGTACCTACAATCAGAATGGGCAAAACAGTAATCAGGAATCCACACCAAACATACGTCAGGCCATCACCTGCAATGACAGTATCAACAAAAGTCGCACCAGCTTTGATTCCAACACTAGCAAGAAAAAGTACAAGACCTATCTCACGTAACATTAAATTAGCACTCGTAGTTGTATATGAAACAAGTTTCATCTTGTAGCCAAAACGTCCAATCAGAATAGCGACAATCAATGGACCACCAGCCAAACCTAATTTCACAGGAGTGGGAACACCAGGGATAACAAAAGGAATAGAGCCAAAGATGATGCCAACGAAAATACCTATAAAAATAGCAGCTAAATTGGGATGATCAAGACTCTTAACACTATTTCCCATCTTGTTGGCTACACGATCCACAGCATCTTCTGGTCCAACCACAACAATCTTATCACCTACCTGCATACGCAGATTACGATCAGCATACAGATTCAAATCGCCACGACGAATACGGGTTACATTCACGCCATATACGGAACTGAAATGTAAACTGCCAAACGTTTTTCCATTCATACTGGGCTGAGTCACCAACACATGCTTACTAACGAAAGGCATGTCCTGATCGGCCCATTCCACCTCTGCTTCTGGACCGATGAATGCCTTAATAGCCTCAGCATCATCCTCTGCACATACGAGAAACATCTTGTCTCCTTCATGAATGATTGTATCACGATTAGGAATAGAGACATGACCATCCTGCAGAATACGGCTCACCACAAAATCTCGAGCCAGGAACTGTTTTATCTGCATCAATGTGCGACCCGATAGAGATTTATTCATCGCCTCAAGAGTCATCTTGTGAGGTTTGACATGAGGGTTTTCTGCACGTTCTTTTTCTATCTGGTCCTGCTCCTTCTGCAGACTTACATGACAGATATAACGAATAGCTATGGTGGCCAATATAATGCCCACAACGCCAAGAGGATACGCACAAGCGTACCCGTTTGCAATAGAAGGGGCATCTGATCCAAAAATTTGGCTGCAAGCCTCCGTGGCGGCACCCAAACCAGGCGTGTTGGTAACAGCGCCGCATAGAACACCTACCATCATAGCTAAATTCATCGAATTATCCCGATGTGACAAACTTCCATCGAAGAAAACCAGATAAAACAGTCCAATGCAACATATCACATTAAGCAAGATGATCGAGGAAGCCATTAAATTCAATTTGATACCACCCTCCTTCATGCTCTCGAAAAAACCAGGTCCCACCTGCAAACCAATGCAATATACAAATAGGATAAGTCCAAAATCCTGTATGAAAGTCAGCACATTAGTTGTTCCTGTGAATCCAAGATGTCCAGCCAGAATCCCTGCAAAAAGGACGAAAGTAACACCAAGCGAGATACCTCCAATTTTAATTCGTCCCAATCCAATTCCAACAGATATGACAATTGCATATAATAAAACAATGTGGGCGACACTGTCAGTCGAAATAAACAAGGTCTGTAGCCAATCCATTTTCAAATGTCTTGTTTTGTTATCCTTTCTAACGACAAAGGTAGGAAAAAAACACATAGGATATTTACTATAGATGAAAAAAAGTCAGATTCTGTGGAATATTATTCAATTTCGTGCTGGAAATTTTGCTCTTTCTTCAAAATTGAGTAAATTTGCACGCATTTAAGAAAAGCAACATATTCATTTTTATTTCTAATAACAAAATGGCAGATAGTAAAGAAAAACTTTTTTCTGATTTCAAAGCCCCTACCCGTCAGGAATGGCTGGACAAAATCCAAGTTGACCTGAAGGGAGCGGACTTCCAGAAGAAGATGGTTTGGAGAACTAATGAAGGTTTCTCAATGGAACCTTTTTATCTCAAGGAGGATGTGGACAAGTTGGCCACAGTAAACGCCTTGCCAGGTGAGTTCCCCTATGTTCGCGGCAACAAAGCCGCAGACAATGAATGGCATGTCCGTCAGGACATCAAGTGTGATGATGCCAAAGAGGCAAACGCCAAAGCTTTGGATATCCTCAACAGAGGTGTTGATAGCTTGGGATTCATCATTCCTTCTGAGAAAGTTAGTGCAGATTACGTGGCAACTCTCCTCGACGGTATCTATGCTGAATACGTGGAGTTGAACTTCGTAACCTGCCAATGCAAGTCTTTGGAGTTGGCACAAATTCTGGTTGCTTACTTCGAGCAAAAGGGCATAGATCCCCAGAAGATTGAAGGCTCTATCAGTTTTGACCCGATAGAGAAGATTTTGATGAAGGGTAAAGATACTACCGAAATGCTCGCTAATGCCAAGGCTTTGGTAGAGACTTTAGCAGCCTATCCCAAATTCCGTGCAATCTCAGTGAATGCTTACAAATTGACAGATGCAGGTGCTTACAGTTACCAGGATTTAGGTTACGCTTTGGCTTGGGGTAATGAATACCTGGCTCAATTGACCGATGCTGGCATTTCTCCTGAGTTGGCAGCAAAAAATATCAAGTTCAATCTGGGTATCAATGGCGTATATTTCATGGAAATCGCTAAGCTGCGTGCCGCACGTCTCCTGTGGGCTGAGATCGTTGCACAATACACCTCTGACAAAGAGAGTGCAAAGATGCACGTTTGCGCCTACACCACCACCTACAATCAGACCATATTTGACAGCTACGTGAATATGTTGCGTTCTCAGACAGAGACCATGAGTGCTGCTTTGGGTGGTGTAGAGAGTATCGTTGTGACTCCTTTTGACACTCCTTATGAAACTCCCACTGATTTTGCTGAACGTATTGCCCGCAATCAGCAGTTACTGCTCAAGGATGAATGCCACTTCGACCGTATTGTTGACGTTGCAGGTGGTTCCTATTTCTTGGAGGAACTGACTACAGCTCTGGCAGGTCAGGCTTGGAAACTGTTCCTTTCTGTTGAGGAAGAAGGTGGTTTCTTGGCTGCAGCCAAGGCTGGTACTGTGCAGCAAACCATCAATGAGACCAATGTTACCCGTCACGCCAATGCTGGCAAGCGCAAAGAGTTCCTGCTGGGTACCAATCAATTCCCCAACTTCACTGAGAAGAGTGAAGGAAAGGCCCCATTGGAAACCTGCAAAGATTGTGGTTGCGAGAGTACCATTCCAGCCATCCAATCCACCCGTTTGGCAAGTGACTTCGAGACGCTGCGTCTCTCTACAGAAAAGGCAGCCAAGATCCCAGTTGCTTTCATGCTAACCATCGGTAATTTGGCTATGCGTCAGGCGCGTGCACAATTCAGCTGCAACTTCCTTGCCGCTGCTGGTTACAAAGTAATCGACAATCTAGGATTCTCCACCGTAGAAGAAGGTGTTGACAAGGCTCTTGAGGCAGGAGCTGACATCGTGGTGCTCTGTTCCAGCGATGACGAATATGCAGAGTATGCAATCCCTGCTTACAAGTACCTCAACGGACGTGCGATGTTCGTTGTTGCTGGTGCTCCTGCTTGTTCAGAAGACCTCAAGGCAGCTGGTATCGAGAACTTTATACACGTTCGCGTTGACCAGTTAAAGACATTGAAAGAGTATAACGCTAAATTGGGAATCTGAAATATGGCACGCAAATCATTTAACCAAATAGATATCTTTGCTGGCATTGAGGCAAAGAATGGCCAACAATGGCAAAAAGAGAATGGTATCACTGCCAACTGGAAGACTCCTGAGCAGATTGATATCCAACCAGTTTATACGAAGGAAGACCTCGAGAACATGGAGCATCTGGACTTTGCTGCAGGTATTCCTCCCTATCTGCGTGGTCCCTATAGTATGATGTATCCCTTCCGCCCGTGGACTATCCGTCAGTACGCAGGATTCTCAACTGCCGAGGAGAGTAACGCGTTCTATCGTCGTAACCTGGCGAGTGGTCAGAAAGGTCTGTCTGTTGCATTTGACCTTCCCACTCATCGTGGATACGATCCTGACAACCAGCGTGTTGTAGGTGATGTAGGTAAAGCTGGTGTATCTATCTGTTCCATCGAGAACATGAAGGTGCTCTTCGCAGGCATTCCCTTGAACAAGATGTCCGTTTCCATGACTATGAATGGTGGTGTATTACCCGTTCTGGCATTCTACATCAACGCTGGTCTGGAGCAGGGAGCTCAGCTTGAGGAGATGGCAGGTACCATCCAGAACGACATCCTGAAGGAGTTCATGGTTCGTAACACCTACATCTATCCTCCTGCATTCTCAATGAAGATCATCGCTGATATCTTCGAATTCACCAGTCAGAAGATGCCCAAGTTCAACAGCATCTCCATCTCAGGATACCACATGCAAGAGGCTGGCGCAACCGCTGATATCGAGTTGGCATACACCTTGGCTGACGGTATCGATTATCTCCGCACAGGTGTTAACGCTGGTATCGACGTAGATGCTTTCGCACCCCGTCTTTCCTTCTTCTGGGCTATTGGTGTGAACCACTTCATGGAGATTGCCAAGATGCGTGCAGGTCGTCTGCTGTGGGCTAAGATTGTGAAAAGCTTTGGAGCCAAGAACCCCAAGTCTATGGCCCTGCGTACCCATTCTCAGACCTCTGGTTGGTCTCTGACAGAACAAGATCCCTTCAACAATGTTGGCCGTACTTGTATCGAGGCAATGGCAGCCGTATTGGGTCACACCCAGTCACTCCACACGAACGCTCTCGATGAAGCTATCGCCCTGCCTACCGACTTCTCTGCTCGTATCGCACGTAACACCCAGATTTACATTCAGAACGAGACACAGGTGTGCAAGCACATCGACCCATGGGCTGGTTCATACTACGTTGAGAAACTGACTCAGGAACTGTACCTCAAGGCTTGGGAGCACATTCAGGAAATTGAGAAACTGGGCGGTATGGCTAAAGCCATCGAGACAGGTCTTCCCAAGATGCGTATCGAAGAGGCTGCTGCCCGCACTCAAGCTCGTATTGACTCTGGCGTTCAGACCATCGTGGGTGTCAACAAGTATCGTCTGGATCACGAGGATCCCATCGATATTCTCGAGATTGACAATACCGCAGTTCGTGAGGAGCAGGTTGAGGGACTGAAGAAACTTCGTGCTGAACGCGACGAGGCACAGGTTAAGGCTGATTTGGCAGCCATCACAGAGTGCGTGCGCGAGTTCAACGAAGGCAAGAAGAGTGAGCACAACCTGTTGGATCTGGCAGTCACCGCTGCTGGACATCGTGCCACTTTGGGTGAAATCAGCGATGCCTGCGAGGCTGTCGTAGGTCGCTATAAAGCAGTAATCAGAACTATTTCAGGCGTGTATAGAAGTGAAAGCAAGAACGACACAGACTTTGATAAAGCCTGTGAGTTGACCGAGGAATTTGCCAAGAAGGAAGGCCGTCGTCCTCGCATCATGGTTGCCAAGATGGGACAGGATGGTCATGATCGTGGTGCCAAAGTGGTAGCCACTGGTTATGCAGATTGTGGTTTCGACGTGGATATGGGACCCTTGTTCCAGACTCCTGCTGAAGCCGCTCGCGAGGCTGTAGAGAACGATGTCAACGTGGTAGGTGCCAGCTCTTTGGCTGCTGGCCACAAGACATTGATTCCTCAGCTTATTGAGGAACTGAAGAAACTGGGCCGCGAAGACATCATGGTAATCGCTGGCGGTGTAATTCCCGCTCAAGACTACGACTTCCTCTACAAGGCTGGTGTAGCTGCAGTATTTGGTCCTGGCACCAGTGTTGCCAAAGCAGCATGCGAGATCATGAATCTTCTCCTCGACAAGGAGTAATTCAGTAATACATTATTATAAAATAAGGTGGAGTCCTTCTGGATTCCACCTTATTTTTTTATTGTTCTGCCCCAATGAAGGAAAAACGTGGACTACCTACAGTTGATTCTGAGTAATCCGAGTATTCCGAGTAATCTGAGTAATCGGAAAAGTTGGAAAAATCCGAAAAAACTGGGTGATTTGAGCCCTCTTGCGACAGATTTTGGGGCTGTTCTGGGGTTTTGTCGCAAATGGGGGAGGCAGTCGCATACTCTTGGAAAGAAAATCAAAAAAATTCATTGTGCCCCTTAATAACCGCCTTACCTTTGCAGCAGAAAACAAAACGACAGGCAAAACTGTCACGACAAAAAGAAACAAAGTAATAACATTTAAAATATACAATTATGAAAACGATGGAATTAAGCCCAATGTCAGTAGTACTCTCTGACAGCTATGTATTGGTAAGCAGCGAATCAGTTAAGAACTTCAAGAAAGTAGTAAAGAAACACTTGGTATCTGTATGCAAGTTCCTCATCTGCATCAGCCCAGTCTATCCACAGTACGTTGACAGCATGAAGAATTCATAAGAAAGCCCATGCATTTATAGAGAATCTTCAGCGGACGACACATCTAAGATTCAAATAAACCAATCCCCATATTCTTTTTCAGGATGTGGGGATTTTCATGAATAGGCCACGTTGGGAGGAAAGCGCGATCCGCTGGCCTGTATTGTTTTAAGTCAGGTTCTTATTCCATTCTCTCAAGGAAATATAAGCTATTCCCCATTTGCCAACGGTCGATTGGGGAATCATGCAGATTAGGGTTGCTGCCTCATCTTTCCAAAATACTCAAGACAGACGTCTCTCCATTCTTGGGCATTATCATACTGCACTTCCAGAAGCTGATCCACCTCCTGCCATCGTTGGGTATCCACCTGATTCTTCACCTGTTGCCATATATCGCGATAGTCTTTTACCTGCCTTACCCCACGATCATAGTGAGCCACAAGGTTCTCCCAAAGTGTCTTGCCATTCCGCATACGATAGTCCCAATCGACATGATGAAACCACAGTAAGTATTCCTCTGGACATTTCCTCAGGCTGTTGTATCTTTTTCTGTATGGGTTGCGGTATTGGGCAACCGCATCACTACCCTTTTCCGTACGTTCGAAACCAACCCCTTGGGCATCTGCCTTATGATAATACACAGGACACCATTCAATGGGATACTCAGCCTTGAAGCCGTCAGGTTCAGGACCATAATGATGATCGAACTTGAAGATGTGATGCAAGCCCAAAGGCATCATGTAGTCCACACAATCCTCGCGGCTTCCCTCCATCAATCTGGACAAGGATGCGACAAAATGCTCTTCTTTGGTGAACGTTTGCATGAGCCATTCCTTGGATATCTCTTCTGAAGACAAAGAAGGATCCCAGGAGAGACGGCCGAAAGCATACCAATTTGCCTGAGAGAAAGGATGACCGCAATAATTGGTATCATCGCCGATATTCGCGACTCCAGCGATGCCACACAAACGATCAGGACGGACAAAGCAGAAGAATTCCTTCCACATGGGTGCAAGATAAACCAAGTGTTTGCTTTGACCAAGATATTCCTGAGTGATTTGCAACTCCACCATCTGGGGAGTCCTCTTGATGTTGTCGAAGATGGGAGCGTATGGTTCTCGCGGCTGGAAGTCAAGGGGACCGTTCTTTGACTGAAGAATGACATTCTTATGGAACAGACCGTCCATAGGCTTGAACTCGCTCACAGCCTGCTTCACACGATCCTCACCCTTGTGATTGGCCCCATAGACGAAAGAGCGCCACATCACGATACCTCCATGAGCCTCCAACGCCTCAGCCAGCATATTGGCACCCTCCGCATGCGTCCGCTTATAGTCGCCTGGACCTGGTTGACCTTCTGAGTTGGCTTTTACCAGGAATCCTCCAAAATCAGGTATCTTCCTGTATATCTCGTCAACCTTTTCTTTCCACCATTGCCGCACTTTTGGGTCGAGTGGATCAGCTGTATCCGTATCCCCCAAAGCCTTTGGCGAGGCGAAATTGATGGAGAGGAACGTCCTGATGCCATAAGGGCGCATCGCATCGGCCAACACCGCTACCTTGGCGAGGTATTCGTTAGAGAGCATTTTTGGTGAGGCATTCACGTTGTTGAGCACACTCCCATTGATGCCTAACGAAGCATTGGCTTGACAATATTGTGTGACCCTGCGTTCCACCCCTTCGCTCATTTTCTTTGTGTGGCCGTCTATTTCTTCCCATTTCCACAGGCTTTTGCCCGCATATCCTCGTTCTATGCTGCCGTTGAGATTGTCCCAATGATTGAGCAAACGCAGGCTGAATCGTGGTGCGCTCTTCATGTTCCTGACCCCTGTGGTTTCCTGTTGGCGCAGCAATGCGTATGTGCCATAAAGCAGGCCAGTCTCGCGTGATGCACGTATCTCAGCGGCCTCGTTTTCCGCTTTGATACGGAATCCGTCGTTGGGCAATCTTTTGTCGATGATCAGCTCTACCCTGTCGAGTGAGCAGAATTGCTCCAGTTCCCTCTTTGCGATGTCAATCGTGGAGGAATTGACTTCACAGCTTACCTGGGTTTTATTCACCAGATTGTAGCGTAGCCACAAGTCACTTCCGTCTTCAGCACGTGAGATAGAACAGTATGTGAGAGCAAATGCCAGCAAAAACAGGAATCGGATGGTTTTGTTCATAAAGTATGTATGGGTTCACGTCTTCATCTTAGCCACAAAAGTAATCTAAAAATGTCATCAAAGCAAATGAAACAGACGCATAATGATTAAAATGAAAGAAGATGGGAAATTTCAGGCGACTTTGCTTGTGATTTATAGAAACATTGTGTTATTTTTGCAGCATGTAAAGGACGATATGAGCTTCAAACGTTTTTTCTTTCTTATCCTCACAAGTACATTCAGCATGGGTACCTTTGCTCAAACCACATGGACAGGTACATGGGCTACGGCAGCTGAGTTTACAGGTCAGGGCGACATGCCTCAGACCACGACTTTGTCAAACACCTCTCTGCGCCAAGTGGTGCGCGTCAGTATCGGCGCAAAGAGTCTGCGCCTGCAGTTGTCAAACGAGTTCAGCGCACAACCCGTGGAAATCAAGTCGATATACATCGCTGATGCGAAAGACTCGTGTGACATCGACAGCAAGACAGCCTCGTATCTGAAATTCTCAGGAAAGCGCAATGTCACCATAGAACCAGGAAAAACTGTTTGGAGCGATGCCATAAAATACAATCTGCGACCCTTGCAAAGACTGGCTGTGACCGTATGTTACGGCGAGCAAGTGCCCATCAATGCCACATCCCATCGAGGCAGCCGCACCACCTCATACATTTCCAAAGGAGAAGCGAAGCCCAACAAGGCATTCCAGACCTTCGAGCGACTTGATCATTGGTACAACATCACCAAGATAGAAGTGCCGGCTGACGGCAGGAAAGCCATCGCAGTCTTGGGCAACAGCATTACTGACGGACGTGGCAGTACCACCAATATGCAGAATCGTTGGCCAGACATCATGGCTGAGGCACTAAGCCAGTATGGTGTCCTCAACTTGGGCATAGGAGGCAATTGTGTCATCGAAGGAGGACTCTCGCAACCAGCCTTGCAGCGTTTCGACCGCGATATCCTGGGGCAGAGTGGAGTGGAAACGCTGATCATCTTCCAAGGCACCAATGACATCGGCACTTCCCTTCACGCAGAGCAGACTGCAGAAAAACTCATTGAAGCCTACAGGACGCTGAGCGACAAAGCCCGCAAGGCAGGCATTAAACACGTGGTGGGGGCAACCATCACCCCATTTCAGGGTAGTGGTTGGTATTCACCCTTCCACGAGGCAGCACGCCAGGTGGTGAACGAATGGATTAGAAAGGCAAAAGAGTTTGACGCCGTCATCGATTTCGACCAACTGGTTCGCAACCCTGATAACCACGAGCGCTTGCAAGAGATGTATTCCGACGACTGGCTCCACCTGAACCCTCAGGGCTATCGCGCTATGGGTCAATATGCTGCCCAAATCATATCAAGCATTGACAAATAGATTATAGTTCTCCTGCCCCAATCGTTGAGCGGTCGTCTTTCTTCTCCTTATTCTTATAGCGTTGGATTTCCTCCTGCTCTAACTGGCAGAATCGTTCGTAGTCAGCCGACATCGCCTCTGAGTCGTACTGTTTCGTCTTCGCTTCATCTAACTTAAGATGTTGCAGGTTAAAAGCGGCAAGCATATCGCGCTGGTGGGTATCGCCGTTAGATAGCGTTATAGCACGCTCACTTCTGTCGTGTTCCGTAAGGCTACCATCGGTAAAGTCAAATCTGCTGGCAGCATTCTGAGTTTCTACTCTTTCGAATCTACCTCCCAAGGACTTTACTTTATTCTCTAAGATATCTACAAACATCGCAGGGGCATGATTGCCAACAGACTTGCCATATCCTTTCTTCGATTTGTACTTGCCTGTTTTCTCGTCTATCTTAGTTTCTTTCTTTTTGGCACTCCAGGCCTTCACGGGGTTGTTCTCCACGATAAACGTATCACCCTCTTTCAGTAGCGCATTTGCACGTTCTATGTGCTGCTGCTTACGGATGGCAGCCTGTTTGCGGCGCAGCTCTGCCAGCTCGCGGCGCAGTTCTTTGTAGCGTTTGGAGTCTTTCCATACCAGTTTGATGCCGCGCTTAATGGTGCCATCTTCGTTGAAGTTCTGCGGATTGTTGGCTCTGCGACTGCGGTCTATCTTCCTGCTCAGTCGGGTTATCTCCTCTTGGATATTGTCGCACTTCGAGGCCAGTTTGTCGATACTCACCACATTCTCGCCACTTACGGCTACCGTAGTAGGCCCGAGGTCGATACCTACATTACCCATGCCCAACGTGCGTCCTTTCTGAGGTTTCTCGCCCTCGATGGTCAGTTGCACATAGTACTTGTACTGGCTGCGCACCAAGCGACGAACCACCTTCACCACTTTCACGCTATCAACACCACCTTTCAGCGCCCACATCTCATACTCTGCATGCTTGGGATTATGTAGCATCTTCAGCGTGATGAACTTGGCATTTTTTCCGACCTTTCCATTCATCTTAATGGCCAACTCCATCGTATCAAGATGAAGTTCCATACCAGAGAAGTAAACCTTTCCTCCAACCAACTTTCTGCGGCTTGAAAATGAGTCAAGTTCACCATACTTCTTAAACGAGATTCGCTTGGCTTTGAAATCATACAACTTCTTGTCCCAAGCAGCCCAAATGCTTGCTCCCAAATGGTCTAAGATATAAGTAGTAAATCCAAGGTCGGCATAGGTCGTATTGGGGCCAACGGACTTTTGAGCCAACTTCTCTACAAAGCCCTTTATGCTATATTCATCAAAAGAAACCTTAAAGGGTGTCTTGTTGCCTTTCAGCGTTTCATTTATCTGAAACGGATGAGCTTTAAAGAAATCTCTTTTCTCCCTAATCTTCTCGCAAACTTGATATTCCTTCATCTGCTCAAAGTATCTGTATTGTCTGAGCAACTTGCCTTGCACGTAATTGTACAATTGGCGAAGCTGTTCATAACGCTTGTTGAGGATATCGGCCTGATACTTCTCAACCAGCAAAGGCAATTCCAATACAAATACTTCGTTCATTTCACTTTAAATAGCCTAATTCAGGGGATTACCCCTATTTCGTCGCCCGGCATAACTGAAGGGCCCTGTCACTAGCCTACATTTCTGGGTGATTAACACCGCAATGGGCTTCGCCATCCAGTTCAAGAACCCTGTCACTAGCCTACATTTCTGGGTGATTAACACCTGGCAAGTGGGACTGACTCACTACACTTGCCTGTCACTAGCCTACATTTCTGGGTGATTAACACCCTATAGTGCATAATCATCTGGGAATGAAATAAAAAGGCCATGATTAGCATACTCAGGGACTTGCTCTATACTCCCATTCCCGAAGGAACTGACTGTTATTTTTGCATTCC
>CAMKMK010000053.1 GCA_946413885.1 uncultured Prevotellaceae bacterium | reverse complement strand
AACATTGATCCTGACGCGTTGGCTCAAGGTGCTGGACTAAGTGCTGCTGCCGCCAATTTGGCTGCTGCTGGTCAAGCTGCTGCTGAGGCTCAATTGGCTTTGAGTCAGTTGAATGGAGGTGGTGCAGGTATTAATCCTAAGGCCATCAAGGCTACTGATCCAGGTGTAATCGAGGAAGCTGTGAAGAATTATGCGGAACAGTTGACAGAACTGACAGAGGTATTGGGACGCGTAAAGGATCAGGCTGCTCGCATGAGTACTGACAGTGAGGAAATGGAGAACCTGAATCGTACGTTGACTGGCATTGCTACTGTTTATGAGTTGCAACTCAAGAACATCAGCAAACAAGTTACTACCATTGAACAGATAGATGAGCAGACACGTCGTATGGCTCAACAGATAGAAGAGCTGAACAACGTATATGCCCGTATGATTCAAGCTTTGACCATCAATATGGGTGCCACGCCCGTTACACCTCCGATATCTTCTGTTTCAAAAGAAGAAAAAGATAAGGATTAAGTCATTCTCTCTGCAATATGCAGTTTGAAATAAACTGAAAATCGTTTAAGACATATAGCGATGGCAATTAAGAAAAGAAAAATATCTCCTCGCCAAAAGATGATCAACCTGATGTACGTGGTCTTGATGGCCATGCTGGCTTTGAATGTATCCAGCGATGTACTGAACGGTTTCTCTTTGGTATCCGAGAGCCTGAATCGCACTACGGAGAATGCTAGCCAAACCAATCAAGGTATTTATTCTACCTTTGAAACTCAGATGAAGTCGAATCCTGCTAAGGTTAAGCAATGGTATGATAAAGCTCAGATCGTTCGTTCCATGAGTGATTCTCTCTACAATTTCGCAGAGGAACTCAAAGAAGCAATCGTACGTGAGAGTGATGGTGAGGATGGTGATGTCAATAATATAAAAAACCGCGAAGACCTTGAAGCAAGCACTCAAGTGATGCTTGCTCCTGGTCGTGGTCGTGGTAAGGATTTCTACAATGCTATCAACAGTTACCGTGAGCGAATTGTCAAAATGGTGACGGACAAGGAGAAGAAGGAGATTATCAGTAGCAACCTTAACACAGATGTTCCTGCTAAGGGTAAGATTTTAGGGAAGAACTGGCAAGAGTACATGTTCGAGAACACTCCAACAGCAGCAGCCGTCACTTTACTCACGAAGGTTCAAAGCGATGTTCGTTATGCAGAGGGTGAGGTCCTTCATACTTTAATTAGCAATGTGGATGTTAACGATATCCGTGTAAACGAACTGAATGCTTATGTAATTCCCAGTGCCCAGACAGTTGTTCAAGGAGGCAAGTTCAGCGCTCAGATTTTGATGGCTGCTGTGGATACGACTCGCAGGCCTACTATTTATGTGGGTGGACGTGAGATTCAGAGTTCACGTGGTCTTTATGAAACAGTTTGTTCCAAGACAGGCGATTTCACGTTGAACGGTTTCATTGAAATGTTGGATGGAAATGGCGAGAAAGTACGTCGTGATTTCTCTCAGAAATATACTGTTGTTGCTCCTAGTGCCACAGTAAGTGCTGACATTATGAATGTACTCTATGCTGGATATGACAATCCCATGAGTGTCAGTGTACCAGGTGTTCACAATAATCAGATCAATGCTGTCATGACGGGTGGGAGTCTGACGAAGACGGGTGATGGAAAATATATTGCCAAACCAACCAATGTGGGTGGCGAAGCAGTCATTACAGTCACAGCCCAGAACGAAGGCCGTTCCCAAGAGATGGGTAAGTTCACGTTCCGTGTGCGCAAATTGCCTGATCCTACAGCATTCATCGCATATTCTGATGGGAAAGGTGGTACGGAACAGTTCCGTGGTGGCAATCTGAGTAAGCAAGTCTTGATGAGTGTGGATGGAATTGGTGCTGCCATTGATGACGGTTTACTCAACATTCCATTTCGCGTGACAGGTTTCGAGACTGTATTCTATGATGCAATGGGTAATGCTGTACCTTATAAGAGTAACGGTGCAAACTTCTCAGAGCAGCAGAAGAACCAAATGAGGGCTTTGGCTCGCAACAAACGATTCTATATTGCAGAGATTCATGCTATCGGACCTGATGGTGTGGAACGTACCCTGAATGGGGCAATGCAAGTTATCATAAAGTAATACTTTATCTATTATGAAGCGTGTATTTTTAACAATAATGGCTGTCATGATGCTTGGTGCTACCTTGTACGCTCAGCCTGCAAAGAGTCGCAAGACGGCTACTTCTAACAATGATGCAGCCCAAAAGACTAACACAACAGCACCTACGTCCAACGATCGTTCTACTCTTCAGTTCCCAACGTCTGCTTCTATGCCTGATGATGTGGTATGGAAGCGTGACATCTATCGACAACTTGATTTGCTGGATGACAAAAATGCTCCCATGTATTATCCTGTGGAGCCTCAGGGACGTCAGGTAAATCTCTTTACTTACTTGTTCCGTTTGGTTCTCACTGGACGTGTTCCTGCTTATAAATATAAGTTGGACGGTAATGAGTCTTTTGAGGAAAAGGATAAACTGGAGGTTAAAGAAATGTTGGAGAACCAAAGCATCTATTATGAGATGAAAGATGGCAAAATGACAGTTGCTGATAGCGATGTGCCCAGTGCTGAAGTGACTCGATACTACGTCAAAGAGAGTGTATATTTGGATCAACGTACCAGTACTTTTAGTACTCGTGTGACAGCGTTGTGCCCAATCTTAATGCGTGGTGCGGACGAATTCACCACAGATGCCACTCCCTATCCTCTTTTTTGGTTAAAGTATGATGATGTGGCATCGTGGTTGACGAAACTTCCTATGATGGGAAGCAACCTGAATAATGTGTCAAACTTGACGGCAGACGATTTCTTTACACTCAATCGATATGAGGGTAAAATCTATAAGACCAATAATCTGCAAGGTAAGGTTCTTGCCAACTATTGTGAGACCGATAGTGCCATGAGCCAAGAACAGACCCGAATAGAAAAGCAGTTGTCAGACTTTGAGGAAGGTGTATGGGGTCATGTCATCGATTCGACGCAAGTGGACAGTGTTGAGATTTTAGACAAAAAAGCCGCTAAGAAAGCAGCAAAGGAAGCCATTAAGATTACTGGTAGTACCAGTCGCAGAAGGGCTGCAGCCTCTGCAAAGCGTGAATCTTCAGAGAAATCTTCTGGCAGCAGCAGTGCTCCCCGTGTAAGTGCTCGTCGTCAGCGCAGATAACACTTTTGTCTTTTCGTGGCAATGTTTGCCGATGTAATTCTACCGCTTCCGGTAGCAGGCTATTTCACATACTCCCTGCCTGTGTCTTTTGAAAAAAAGGTGCAGGTGGGTTGTCGTATTATAGTTCCTTTTGGTGCCAAGAAATTCTACAGTGCCGTTGTAGTTCGAATACATAATCAGAAGCCAGATTACGCTACCAAAGAAGTCACTGAATTGCTTGACGAACATCCTTTATTGCTTCCATCCCAATTGAAACTATGGAAATGGATTGCGGAATACTATATCTGCACTGAAGGAGAAGTTTATAAAGCCGCATTGCCGAATGGCTTAAAATTGGAGAGTGAGAGCATTGTGACCTATTCTGATGAATTTATCGCTGACGGGCCTCTTCCTCCTAATGAGCAACGTGTTTTGGATATTTTGTCTTTGAAATCAGAGCTTTCATTATCTTCCTTGCAGAAAGAAACAGGAATCTCCAGTTTACTCCCTGTAGTAAAGAGCCTTTTGGAAAAAGGTGCTGTTCTCATGAAAGAGGAGGTAAAGAGGACTTATAAGCCAAAAGTGATTCTTTGTGTTCGTTTAGCAAAAGAGTATTTCAGCGAAGCCCATTTGAATCAAGTTCTGGATGACATGCGACGATCTCCTAAACAAGGAGATTTGCTGATGAAGTATCTGGATCTTTCGCAGATCACTTCTGCCTTGACACTTCAGAATTACCAGTTACTTAAAGAAGTCACTAAGTCTGAACTTATGAGAGTTTCCTGTTCCTCTCCAGCTGTGTTCAATGGACTTAAGGCAAGAGGAGTCATCGAGATATATGAAAAGGTCATTGAACGGACATCAAGTACCCAATTGCCTGCAGAGATGACCATGTATCCTCTGAGTGATGCCCAGCAAATGGCTTTTGAGGAAATAAAACGACAGTTTCAGTCACACAATGTATGTTTGTTTCATGGTGTAACCAGCAGTGGCAAAACAGAAGTATATATTCATTTAATCGAGGAGATGCTGAAACAGGGCAAACAAGTGCTTTATTTGTTGCCAGAGATTGTCCTAACTACCCAACTAACCAATCGTTTGAAACGTGTATTTGGAAACAGGCTTGGTGTCTATCATTCCCGTTATCCAGATGCTGAGAGGGTAGAGGTCTATCAAAAGATGCTTTCCGATAAACCATATGAAATTCTGGTTGGAGTGCGCTCTTCTGTTTTTCTTCCTTTTCGCAACCTGGGGCTTGTAATTGTCGATGAGGAACATGAGACAAGTTTCAAACAACAAGACCCAGCTCCTCGCTATCATGCTCGAAACGTTGCATTGGTACTGGCTACACAAATGGAAGCTAAGACACTTTTGGGAACGGCAACTCCCAGTCTTGAAAGTTATTCAAATGCTTTGGCTAACAAATATGGTTTAGTCAAACTAATGACGCGTTATAAAGATGTACTCTTGCCAGAAATCCAAGTGGTTGATATTAAAGACCAACAACGCAAGAAGATGATGAATGGTCCCTTTTCCTCTCATCTTTTGCATGAGATGAGAGAAGCATTGAAACATCATCAGCAAGTTATCCTTTTTCAGAATCGTCGTGGTTTTGCTCCCATGATGGAATGTCACGTTTGTGGATGGGTTCCTCGTTGCCAACGTTGTGATGTAAGTCTGACCTATCATAAAGGGAGCAATCAACTTACATGCCATTATTGCGGTGCCGTTTATCGCTTGCCCACTATTTGTCCCTGTTGCGAGAGTCATGAATTGCTCGGTCATGGGTATGGGACTGAGCGCATTGAGGATCATATTCGAGAACTTATTCAAGAGGCTCGTGTTGCTCGTATGGATTTGGATACTACACGCAGCCGTCAGAGTTATGAACAAATTCTTTATGATTTTCAGCATGGCTTAACGGACATTCTTGTAGGAACCCAAATGGTAACGAAAGGCTTGGATTTCGATCGTGTGAGTGTAGTAGGAATCCTTGATGCAGGAACGATGCTCAACCAACCAGATTTTCGTTCTTATGAACGAGCATTTCAGATGATGGCTCAAGTGGCAGGAAGAGCTGGTCGTCGAAATTTTCAGGGACGTGTTATCTTGCAAACGAAGGATCCTTCAGTAAGTGTCATCTCTCAAGTAATGCATCATGATTATGAGGCGATGTATGCTGAACAAATGCAAGAACGTCAATCTTTTAATTTTCCTCCTAACTGCAGACTTATTTATGTGTATTTGAAACACAGGGATGAACATGTTCTGGAACAATTGACTTCAGATTTGATTCGATTCATGCGACAAGTTTTTGGCCATCGTGTTTTCGGTCCTGACACACCTTTTGTATCTCGAGTGCAGATGATGTTCATCCGTAAAGTGATTTTGAAGATTGAGCACAATGCTTCTCAAATAGAAGTGCGCAAAAGATTACGCCAGATTCAAGAATATCTTTTAGCACAACCTCAATATAAATCTGCTCAGGTTTACTATGACGTAGACCCTCAATAGCTTATTTAAGTTCAGGGTATTGAATTCGGGTGTGGTAAATGGTGGTCAATTTCGTTTTGAGCACTTCTTTTGCTGTCTGAATGTCCAAGAATGTGATAGGACAATCATTGAAGTATCCTTCTTTCACTTGTTCGTCCACGATTTTGTCCACCAAGTTCCCAATGCTTTCCTCTGTATATCCCGATAGACTGCGTGAAGCTGCCTCTACGGCATCAGCCATCATTAGAATAGCTTGCTCTTGTGTGGAGGGATTAGGGCCAGGATATGTAAATAGACTTTTATCGACAGGCTGGTCAGGATACTTGTTCTTATACGAAACGTAAAAGTATTTGGCCATGCTCTTTCCATGATGAGTAGAGATAAACTGACGAATCACTTGAGGTAGTTTGTATTTTTCTGCCAGTTTCAATCCGTCGTAAACATGCTGGATAATAATGCGTGCACTTTGCACGTAAGTTATTCCATCGTGAGGATTTGTGCTGTTTTGATTCTCAGTGAAGAATACTGGATTTCCCAGTTTTCCAATATCATGATAGAGTGCTCCAGTTCTTACCAATTGACTTTTGGCTCCAATCTTGTTGGCAATCTCAGCTGCAAGATTGGCAACTTGCATGCTATGTTGAAAAGTTCCAGGGGCCTCTTCTGAAAGGCGGCGTAACACAGTGTTATTGATGTTGGAAAGTTCCACCAAAGTCACATTCGAGGTAAATCCAAAGATACGTTCAATAGGAATCAGCAATTGATATGCAATCAGTGACAATACACCAGCAATGCAAAGATATATATAGGTCCATTTGTCCACTCCACCGTTGGCAAAAATTTTCCCGTGAATCAGTTCCAGACAGAAGTAGGATATCACTGAAGCTGCAATCACAAAAACACAAGCGCGGAAAAGATCAGAGCGTTGCGAGAGTTGCTGTAGGCTATAGATGGCCACCAATCCAGCAGTCGTTTGTACAAGAATGAAGCCAAAAGGATTTTTCAGGACTACTGCACAGGTTAAGATAGTTATGAGGTGAGTGATGAAAGCCGTACGAGAATCCATAAAGACTCGAACGAAGATAGGCATAATACAATAGGGTATCACATACACGCTCATAAGATGATTGCTTACCAAAGAATATGTAATCAATGGGAACAGAATAAACATCGAAAGTACTAGACAGGGATAACGTAGCTCACGCAAATAGTCAACACGGAACTGTTCGAAATAGAAGAGCAGCAGGAGCACCATCAACATGGCATAGATTATATGTCCTCCTGTGATAGACCATTTCTCTGCAGCACTTTTCGTGCGTCCTAATTCATATTGTTCCATTGAACGAAGAACATTGTAAGTGTACTCGTCTACGATATCTCCCTCTGCTACTATCTTTTGCCCCACTTGTACCTGTCCCATGTAGGGCACCAGCATGTTGTCTATGTCTTCACGTTGTTGCTCAGACTTTTCCACATCATAAGACAGATTACAGGAAACAAACCTACTAAGATTACAACGCAATAGTTTGGCATGATCGTAACGTGTACTGTCTTCCTCTGACATTAGGAATTCGTAGCCTGATTTGGCTGTATAAAGGTTCTTCACGCTTCTGGCATTGGATTCATTTTGGGCAAACACTCTGACATATCGTGTCTTTTCAGCTATCAACTTCTCGTAATCATCAGTTCTCATAACACCTTTGTCATACATCTCAGAAAGTTTGTCAGTCAAATGCTTCAGGAAATAGGAAGGGACTTGCCCTTGCAGGTTTTCCCTGAAATCTTTGGTGAAGGCTACTATTTGCTGTTCCTTCACAGTCTGTTCTATACGGAAATATGGTTCGTAATAATTCTTCAGACTATCTTTCTCTCTCTGTAGCGCCTCTTCAGATTTCAGCACAGGAAAGCTGTCTTTGGCAATGATGGTAGAGTAATCCCAAGGTTCTCCCATGCTATAGTTGTAGTTAAAGATGTTGTACCCTTCCCCTGGCATGCAGAGAACGAGAATAGCAATGGTGACAATGGTGGCACCTATTCTATATAAATAATCTTTTGCCTTCAGACGCGTATGATGATTGTATCTACTCATGTTGTTTTCTTCGTATTTCCTGTTCGTTAATACCTTATCGAACGCGAAAATACGAAAAAATATCTTTTATGTGAAAAAAATGTTGTACTTTTGCGTAAAATAATAAAAAAATCGACATGTCTGACAGAAAAGTTCGTGTTCGTTTTGCTCCAAGTCCTACAGGACCTCTTCATATTGGTGGTGTTCGAACAGCCTTATACAACTATCTTTTTGCGAAACAACATGGTGGTGACTTGATTTTCCGTATCGAGGACACCGATTCGAGCCGTTTTGTGCCAGGAGCTGAGGAATACATCCTCGAATCCTTCAACTGGTTGGGCATAAAGTTTGATGAAGGTGTTGGATTTGGTGGCAATTATGGTCCTTATCGTCAAAGCGAACGCAGGGATATCTATAAAAAGTATGTGCAGCAACTTCTGGATGATGGCAAGGCATACATAGCTTTCGATACTCCAGAAGAGTTGGATGCCAAGCGTAAGGAAATAGAGAATTTCCAGTATGATGCCAGTACTCGTCTTCTGATGAGAAACTCGTTGACTATGTCTGCTGAAGAAGTTCAGGAAATGATTGCTGATGGGCAACAGTATGTGGTCCGTTTCCTGATTGAGCCTGGTATTGATGTGGTTGTGGATGATATGATTCGTGGTGAAGTGCACATCAATAGCAGTATCCTTGATGATAAAGTCCTGTTCAAGAGTGCCGACCAGTTGCCAACCTATCATTTGGCAAATATTGTAGATGATCATCTGATGGAGGTGAGTCATGTCATTCGTGGTGAGGAATGGCTACCAAGTGCACCTTTGCATGTTTTGTTGTATGAAGCCTTCGGTTGGACAGATACGATGCCTCGTTTCGCACATTTGCCTCTATTACTGAAACCTATTGGTAATGGTAAGTTAAGCAAACGCGATGGTGACAAGTTAGGTTTCCCTGTATTCCCTCTCGAGTGGCATGATCCCAAGAGTGGTGAAGTAAGTAGTGGATACAGAGAGAAAGGATATTTGCCTGAAGCGGTAGTAAATTTCTTGGCTCTTTTAGGTTGGAATCCAGGCAATGATCAAGAGCTGATGACCTTAGACGAGATGGTGAAACTTTTCGACCTGAGCAAGTGTAGCAAGAATGGTGCCAAGTTCGATTACGTTAAGGCAGCGTGGTTTAATCATCAGTATCTGATTCGTCAACCTGATGAAGCTTGGACACCCTCCTTTGACAAACTGCTTAGAGAGCAAGGCATCGAATCTACTCCTGAGAAAGAGGCTGAGGTAGTTCGAATGATGAAGCTTAAGGTGATAGAATATGTGGATAGCTTAGGAAACAAGCATAAGCGAAATATCAGTTTTGTAAGTGACTTGTGGCCTCTTACCAAGTTCTTCTTTGTCGCTCCTGAATCATTTGATTCTGAAGACAAGTTCATCAAGAAGAATTGGAAAGAGAAGACCGCTTCAGAGATGCGTCAATTCATGCAGATTCTTTCATCTATCGAGGATTTCAGTGTGGAAGGCCAGAAGGAAGTAATTGATTCTTGGGTGGAGCAGAATGGGTTGCGTCCTTGGAATGCTTGGCGAATCTGCCTTGTAGGAACTGGTCAGGGACCTGACATGTACGAGTTGTCAGCTTTCTTGGGTAAGGAAGAAACATTACGCAGAATGCAGTTTGCAATAGATACGTTAGGATAGAAGGGCACGCTGATAATGTATTCTTTTGCTGTCTACCTTTATATGTTTGGCGTCATTGTGGCGTCTCTTTTCAACAAGAAAGCTCGTCTCATAACAAAGGGCCACATCAATACGTTTCGTATTCTTCGTCATCAGATTGATAGGAATGCACGTTATGTATGGTTCCATGCAGCTTCTTTGGGTGAGTTTGAACAGGGGCGTCCTCTCATGGAAAGATTTCGTTGTGAGCATCCAGAATACAAGATCTTATTGACGTTCTTTAGTCCTTCAGGTTACGAAGTGCGCAAAAATTACGAGGGCGCAGACGTCATTTGCTATCTCCCCTTTGATACTCCTGGCAACGTGCTCAGTTTCTTCCGTCTGGTTCATCCAGAGATGGCTTTCTTCATCAAGTATGAGTTTTGGCTCAACTTCATGCAGGCCTGTTATCGTCGTAATATTCCTGTATATAGTGTCAGCAGTATATTCCGTCCCAACAAAGTATTCTTCCGTTGGTATGGTAAGGGCTATTCCAAGGTACTTCGCTATGTTACTCATTTCTTCGTTCAGGACGAGGAAAGTCGGCATCTGCTTTCATTGCGAGGTATACGTGATAATGTGACTGTCGTTGGCGATACACGTTTTGATCGCGTTTTGGATATCAGTCATCAGGCAAAGAATCTTCCTTTGGTGGAGCACTTTACCAAAGACACATCTTTTGTCTTTGTGGCAGGCAGCAGTTGGAGTCCTGACGAAGATTTGATTATTCCCTATTTCAATGCTCATTCTGACATGAAGCTGATTTTGGCTCCTCATGTAATCAGCGAAGAACATCTTTCCCAAATAGAGAATAAACTTAAGCGTCCAAGTCTTCGTTATACAGAGGCTACGGAGGATAATGTGAGTAAGGCAGATTGTTTGATTATCAATTGTTTTGGTCTCTTGAGCAGTATTTACCGCTATGCTCATGTAGCTTATGTGGGAGGCGGTTTTGGAGCAGGGATTCACAATGTGCCTGAAGCTGCAGTATATGGGATTCCTGTGCTGATAGGTCCTAACAACAAAGGTTTCCGCGAAGCGCAAGATTTGCTTCGATTGGGAGGTTGTTTTGAGATTACGGGTCAAACCCTTTTCAATGCGGTAGTCAGTCGTCTGATGGCTAAGGAAAAACTGCGTCAGGAGCGAGGAGCTATCGGCAAGCATTACATCGAATCCAATGCAGGTGCTGCTGATAAGATTTTCCAGATGATACCCCTTCGTTGAGGATTCTACACGTTGGAGATATCCTACGAAACTGACGTTTTTGCTTCTTCTTTATCTTGTCTTGTAATCTTCGCTGGTTGTGACGATTTGAGTATTCTCAGGGTTACTGTCAGCTTCACGGAACCAGTCGCTGTATTCAATGTAATGCTTGGCATACGTCTTGTTGAGTTCTTGTGCCTGCTCAGGATTTACTTTCTTGATGAACTTTGCTGGCACGCCACCCCACAATTCGCCATCACCAATCTGAGTTTTGCTCAGCACGAGCGCTCCAGCAGCAACGATGGCACCTTTTCCCACGACGGCATGATCCAGCACAGTAGCTCCCATGCCAATCAGAGCACCATCTTTCACTTCACATCCATGCAGAGTCACACTGTGTCCAATAGTCACATCATCACCCAGAATGCAGGGCGCTTTCCCATTCAACGTGTGGATGCAGGAGTTGTCTTGGATATTGGTTCGATTGCCTATCTTGATGAAATGCACGTCCCCACGTACTACGGCATTGAACCAAACAGTACAGTCATCTCCCATTTCCACGTCTCCCACTATCACGGCACCTTCGCTGAAGTAGCAATGTTTGCCAAATCGGGGAGCGGGCATCCCCTTCAGAGTCTTTATAATAGCCATATCTTTGTGTTGTGTTTCTTAAAGAGCAGCGCAGGCTTCCTTTAGCCAAGCCTTTTCTTCATCATTCAAATGAGGTGCCAATTCGCGATAAACCCGCTGATGGTACTCGTTGAGATACTGGATTTCATCTTTCTCCATCCTTTCACGCACGATTGGAGTCTTGTCGATGGGGCAGAGAGTCAATGGCTCCAGTTGCAGGAACTTACCAAATTCATTATTTAAATAAGGTGTAATCAACATGGTGTTCTCGATGCGTACACCATGACTTCCAGCACGATAAATGCCTGGCTCGTCTGTTACCGTCATGTTGGCACACAGGGGAGCAGGCATGTAGTTCATACGGATCTGATGAGGCCCTTCATGCACGTTCAGGTAGCTCCCTACGCCGTGACCTGTTCCATGAAGGAAGTTGACACCTTCCTGCCACATGGCATAGCGGGCGCAAGCGTCTATCTGAGTGCCACTACTTCCTGCAGGGAACTTGCACATGGCCAGACGGATATGCCCTCTTAGCACCAGCGTGTAGTCAATCTTCTCCTGCTCTGACAGGGGACCAAGGGCGATGGTACGTGTTATGTCTGTCGTTCCATCCTGATATTGGGCGCCACTGTCCAGCAGGAGTAGCCCATGTGGTTCCAGTGGGATGTCTGTCTCTGACGTTGCCTCATAGTGTACGATGGCACCATGAGGGCCGTATCCTGCGATGGTGTCGAAGCTGATGTCACGATAGAGAGGCTGCTGAGCCCTTAGGGAAGTCAGTTTCTTGTCCACAGAGAGTTCTGTTTCTTGACCTGTTCTTACGGCAGTCTCGAGCCAATGAAGGAACTTCACCATCGCGATTCCATCACGCAGCATAGCATTTTTGTAACCTTGAATCTCC
>CAMKMK010000052.1 GCA_946413885.1 uncultured Prevotellaceae bacterium | reverse complement strand
AAAATATGGCTTTTAAGAAAGAAACCAAGGTAAAAAGTAATTTTACCAAAATAACCATCGGTTTGGCTTCTCCTGAGGAAATCCTCGAGAATTCGTATGGTGAGGTGTTGAAACCTGAAACCATCAACTACCGTACCTATAAGCCTGAGCGAGATGGTTTGTTCTGCGAGCGTATCTTTGGTCCTACCAAGGACTATGAGTGCCATTGTGGTAAGTACAAGCGTATCCGTTATAAGGGTATTGTCTGCGACCGATGTGGTGTAGAAGTAACAGAGAAAAAAGTTCGTCGTGAGCGTAGTGGTCACATCCAACTGGTTGTACCCGTGGCCCATATCTGGTATTTCCGCTCTTTGCCCAATAAGATTGGTTATCTGTTGGGTCTTCCTACCAAAAAGTTGGATGCCATTATCTATTACGAGCGTTATGTGGTGATCCAACCCGGTCCAATGGCAAATAATCAGGATCATCCTCTGGCAAAATATGATTTGTTGTCAGAAGATGAATATATGGAGGTAATGGAAAAGTTGCCTCAGAATAACCAGTATCTCGAGGACACTGATCCTAACAAGTTTATCGCAAAGATGGGTGCTGAAGCCATCTATGACTTGCTGGTAAGCCTCGATCTGGATTCTTTGTCTTACGAATTGCGTGACCAGGCAGGAGCCGATTCTGCTCAGCAGCGCAAGAATGACGCATTGAAGCGTTTGCAGGTTGTCGAGAGTTTCCGTGCCAGCAAGGGACACAACAAGCCCGAGTGGATGATTATGCGCATTTTGCCAGTTATCCCTCCTGAACTGCGTCCTCTTGTTCCTCTGGATGGTGGTCGTTTTGCTACCAGTGACCTCAACGATTTATATCGTCGTGTCATTATCCGCAACAATCGTCTGAAGAGATTGGTGGAAATTAAGGCTCCTGAGGTGATTCTTCGCAATGAGAAGCGTATGCTTCAGGAAGCAGTTGACAGCTTGTTTGACAATAGTCGCAAGAGTCGTGCCGTCAAGACTGAGAGCAATCGTCCTCTGAAGTCACTTTCTGACTCGTTGAAAGGTAAGCAAGGACGTTTCCGTCAGAATTTGTTGGGTAAGCGTGTTGACTACTCTGCCCGTTCGGTTATTGTCGTCGGACCTGAGCTGAAAATGGGTGAGTGCGGTTTGCCTAAGCTGATGGCTGCTGAGCTCTATAAACCATTCATCATCCGTAAACTGATTGAACGTGGTATTGTCAAGACTGTCAAGAGTGCCAAGAAGATTGTTGACCGCAAGGAACCTGTCATTTGGGACATTCTGGAATATGTAATGAAGGGGCATCCCGTTTTGTTGAACCGTGCACCAACATTGCACCGCCTGGGTATCCAGGCATTCCAACCTAAAATGATTGAAGGCAAGGCTATCCAGTTGCACCCATTGGCTTGTACTGCGTTCAACGCTGACTTCGATGGCGACCAGATGGCTGTTCATTTGCCTTTGAGTAATGAAGCTATTTTGGAAGCTCAGATTTTGATGCTTCAGTCTCACAACATCCTGAATCCTGCGAATGGCGCACCTATCACCGTTCCTTCTCAGGATATGGTACTTGGTCTTTACTATATTACCAAGCTTCGTCCTGGCGCAAAGGGTTCTGGCTTGAAGTTCTATGGTCCTGAGGAGGCTATCATTGCTTACAACGAGAAACGTGTTGACGTTCATGCTCCTGTTTTTGTTCTTGTGGACGATTTGATGGAGGATGGCAGTCTTGGTAAACGTTTGGTAGAAACTTCTGTTGGCCGTGTTATCGCCAATGAAATCATTCCTGCTGAAGTAGGTTTCTTCAATGATGTTATTTCCAAGAAGACCTTGCGTGGCATCATTACCGATGTCATCAAGACGGTTGGTATTGCTCGTGCTTGTGAATTCTTGGATGGTATCAAGAACCTGGGTTACCGTTTGGCTTACGAGGGTGGATTGTCCTTCAACTTGGGTGATATCATCATTCCTAAGGAGAAGGAAGAACTTATTCGTAAGGGCAATGAAGAGATTGATCGTATCACTGGTGAGTATGCAATGGGCTTCATTACTGACAAGGAGCGTTATAACCAGGTGATTGATACTTGGACACACGTCAACAATGATTTGTCAGCTGTTTTGCTGAAGACTATGAAGGAGGCTGACCAAGGATTCAATGCCGTATATATGATGCTTGATTCTGGTGCTCGTGGTAGTGCTGGCCAGATCAGTCAGTTGAGTGGTATGCGTGGTTTGATGGCTAAGCCTCAAAAAGCTGGAGCAGAGCCTCTAACCATCGAGAACCCCATTCTTTCCAACTTCAAGGAAGGTATGAGTGTGTTGGAGTATTTCATCTCTACTCATGGTGCTCGTAAAGGTTTGGCTGATACCGCTTTGAAGACTGCCGATGCAGGTTACCTGACCCGCCGTCTGGTGGATGTTTCCCACGATGTGATCATCAATGAGGAGGACTGCGGCACCTTGCGTGGTTTGGAGTGTTCTGCTCTCAAGAATGGCGACGAGGTTATCAGTTCTCTCTACGATCGTATCTTAGGTCGTGTTTCTGTTCATGATATCATTCATCCTACCACTGGCAGGCTGCTTTGTGCCGCAGGTGAGGAAATTACTGAGGCCAAAGCTCAGGAAATTGAGGAAAGTCCCATCGAAGTGGTTGAGATACGTTCCGTGCTCACTTGTGAGAGCCGTAAGGGCGTATGCATGAAGTGCTATGGTCGCAATTTGGCAACGAGCCGTATGGTTCAGAAGGGTGAGGCCGTGGGTGTCATTGCTGCTCAATCCATTGGTGAGCCAGGTACTCAGTTGACCCTGCGTACATTCCACGCTGGTGGTGTGGCTGGTAATGCTGCTGCCAACGCTATGATCAAGGCCAAGTACGATGCTCGCGTGGAATTCGAGGAGTTGCGTACGGTGGATATTACGGATGAGGAAGGCAAACCCGCCATGATGGTTGTTGGCCGTCTGACAGAAGTACGTTTCGTGGATGTCCATACGGGCATTATCCTTCTGAGTCAGAATGTGCCTTACGGAAGTACTCTTTACAAGAAAGCGAATGAAGTGGTCAAGAAAGGCGAAGTTGTTGCCAAATGGGATCCCTTCAATGCTGTAATTGTAACTGAGACTCCTGGCCGCATCCGTTTCGAGGATGTGATCGAGGGTGTTACCTATCGTGTTGAAGCTGATGAGACCACAGGCTTGCGCGAGTTGATTATCATTGAGTCACGTGACAAAGCCAAACTGCCTACTGTCCACATTCTCGACGAGAATGGCAACAATATCCGTACTTACAACTTCCCCATTGGTGGTCATATCGCTGTTGAGGACAATCAGTTTGTTAAGTCGGGTGACGTCCTGGTCAAGATTCCTCGTGTTGTAGGCGGTGGTGGTGATATCACTGGTGGTCTTCCTCGTGTAACTGAGCTTTTCGAGGCTCGTAACCCCAGTAATCCTGCCGTTGTGGCTGAGATTGATGGAGAGGTCAAGATGGGCAAACTTAAACGTGGAAACCGCGAGATTATCATTACCTCTAAAGTAGGCGACGAGCGCAAGTACTTGGTGCCTCTGAGCAAGCAGATTCTGGTGCAGGAGAATGATTACGTTCGTGCAGGTACGCCTTTGTCAGATGGAGCTATTACTCCAGCCGACATCTTGGCCATCAAGGGCCCCACAGCTGTACAAGAATACATAGTGAATGAGGTTCAGGATGTATATCGTCTGCAAGGCGTGAAGATCAACGACAAGC
The DNA here is from genome assembly GCA_946413885.1 of uncultured Prevotellaceae bacterium. Classification (GTDB taxonomy): domain Bacteria; phylum Bacteroidota; class Bacteroidia; order Bacteroidales; family Bacteroidaceae; genus Physcousia. The sequence goes on along the minus strand of CAMKMK010000052.1, from coordinate 8,523 downwards.
ATTTCGAGGTCATCGTACGTCAGATGATGCGCAAGGTTCAGATTGAAGAGCCAGGAGATACCCGATTCCTCGAACAACAGGTTGTCGACAAACAAGAGTTCGCTGAGGAGAACGACAAGATTTGGGGCAAGAAAGTTGTTGTGGATGCAGGTGATTCAGAAATTATGAAGAATGGTATGATTGTTACAGCCCGCAGGCTGCGTGACGAGAATTCACTCTTGAAGCGTCGTGACCTGAAGACCGTTCAGGTGCGTGATGCCGTACCAGCCACTTCAACCCAGATCCTTCAGGGTATCACACGTGCAGCTCTCCAGACGACCAGTTTCATGTCTGCTGCATCATTCCAAGAGACCACCAAGGTCCTCAACGAGGCAGCCATCAACTTCAAGACCGACTATCTGGAAGGTATGAAGGAGAATGTGATTTGCGGTCACTTGATTCCCGCTGGTACAGGCTTGCGCGAGTTCGATAAGATTATCGTTGGAAGCCGCGATGATTACGATCGTGTTCTAGCTAACCGCAAGTCCATTCTGGAATTCCAGGATGACATGTAGTCAGAAAGATTTCTTTTGAACTTTTTCTCACAGGAGGATGTGTCAAGAAAAATACACATCCTCCTGTTTTTCTTTAGCTACTCATTCCTCTTTTTACGTCCTCAAATCACTTCTATTCTTCCGATTACTGCGCTTTATTTCTTCCTTCTCTTTCAAGTGTCTCGAAATCAAGTAGTTGCTTACTGCCTTCCTTTTTTCTCAATCTTGCTCGCCAGACAACGTGTCATCTTTCAGTTTTCAACGTGTTGAGTTTGCGATTTCAACACGTTGACTTTCCCCTTTCAACACGTTGTTATTTGGCACCCGACTGATGAGCTGCTGCTAGACTTTGAGTGACCATATTCATTTTGTTTATTGCTGTCAATGGTTGCCTGTCTTCGCCTTTTGTAAATCATCAACATTTTTCTTGCTTTTTTTGACTCAGATGCCGCCTAATGTGTTGAAGATAATGGCTCTGTGTGCAATGCAGTATTATGTTGAAAATATCGAAAAAGTTCAGTATACAAGGTCTTCCAGATTTTTGCTGCGATGTTACAGCTTTCTGGCAGTCATTAATAAAAGATATGTGACAAGAGGAGAATTAAAGAAGGAGGAGCGGTGATGAGTGAATGGAACAAAATTGACCATTTCATCGAACTTTTGAAGATTGAACGTTTGAGTTTTCCTCCATTCTTTGTATCTTTGCAACATGAAGTGGTATCATAAACTCATAGCCGCCCCTTTGTGGGCCATGTCACATTTGCCCTTGCGTGTGCTGTATGTCTTGTCTGACATCATCTGGGTACTTGTGTATTATGTGGTTCGCTATCGGCGCAGATTGGTTCATCGCCAATTGAAAGAGTCTTTCCCAGCGAAGAGTGCGAGGGATATCTGCCTTATAGAAAAGAGGTTCTACCATTTCTTTTGTGATTATCTTGTGGAGACGCTGAAGTTGATGACTATTTCGCATGATGAGATTAGACGGCGTGTACGTTTCTATGGATTGAAGGAATCCCAGCTGGAAATGAAGCGGTTAGGCAGACAGTTTATTTTCTATAATCTGGGCCATTATGGTAATTGGGAGTGGATTGCTTCGTTTTCCTTACATTTAGAGGAAGGGTTGATGGGGGCTCAGATATATCACCCTCTGAAGAACAGAATGATGGATGGGTTCTTCATACACCTGAGGTCTCAGTTTGGAGGTCTTTGTATCCCCATGAAAGAGACGTTGAGACAGATTCTGACGGTTCGCAGAGAGGGTAAAATGGAAGCGATAGGCATCATCGCAGATCAGAGTCCCAAGTGGGAGGCTATGCATCATTGGACTCGTTTCCTGAATCACGACACCTCTTTCTTTATTGGTACTGAGAAGATTGGGAAACAGGTGGATGCTTGCATCTTCTACGTTCGTGTGACTCGTCCTCGCAGAGGTTATTACGATTGCTATATAGAACCCATTTCCATGAATCCTCAGGAGGTTGATGATTATGGTATTACAGATCGATACGCCCAGCTTTTGGAGGAGCAGATCAAGGAGCAGCCAGAGTTGTGGCTTTGGACTCACAATCGTTGGAAACGGACGAAAGAGGAGTGGCTGGAACGTCAGGAACAAACAAGAAAAAGCAGTTAAATCGTTATGGATCAGAACAGGTACAACAATGGAATGAAGTATTGTCGATGCGGTCGGAGTGGAGTTCTTTTGCCTAAGGTATCGTTGGGCTTCTGGCATAATTTTGGTGAAGGTACACCTTACGAAACTTCCCGTCAGATTGCACTCTATGCTTTTGATCATGGGGTGACACATTTCGATCTTGCCAACAACTATGGACCTGAGCCAGGCGATGCTGAGCGCCGCTTGGGAAGATTGCTTCGCGAGGACCTGCTTGGTTATCGTGATGAGCTGTTTATCAGCACGAAAGCTGCTTATGACATGTGGGAAGGTCCTTATGGTTCTTGGGCAAGCCGCAAGCATTTAATGGCGAGCTTGGATCAAAGTTTAAGTCGCATGGGATTGGATTATGTGGATCTTTTCTATTGTCATCGCTATGATCCAGAAACGCCTCTCGAGGAGAGTCTTCAATGTCTGGTCGACATCGTTCGAAGTGGAAAAGCTCTATACATAGGCATCAGTCGTTGGCCTTTGGATGCGCTTAAAGTTGCGATTCCTTACTTGAAGGAAAGGGACGTGCCTCTCTTGATTTATCAGGGACGCTATAATCTTCTCGATAGGGAGCCTGAAAATGAAGGGATCCTGGATTGCCTAAGCGAGAATCAAATTGGTTTCATCTCTTTCAGCCCACTTGCCCAAGGTTTGCTTACGGATAGGTATCTCAATGGTATTCCTGCTGGTTCTCGTATGACGGAAGGTCGCTTCCTGAAGAAGGAAGTCCTGAATGACACCCTGCTGGCTCAATTGCGTGCTTTGAACGAGATGGCACAGCAGCGAGGGGAGGCCTTGGCTCAGATGTCTTTGGCATGGATTCTGAAACATCCTGCCACTACCAGCGTTTTGGTAGGAGCCAGCAGCGTGGATCAATTGGAGAAGAATCTCTGTTGCATGCATTCTTCTCCCTTCTATGAAGACGAGTTGATATTGATAGAGGATATTTTGTCAGGACGTTAACTGATTCTGGATATGCAATACGATTATCTGATAGTAGGATCGGGCTTGATGGGAGCCACGTTTGCTTATTTGGCTCATCATGCAGGCAAGCGGTGCTTGGTAGTTGAACGTAGGGCTCACACAGGGGGTAACGTGCATTGTCAGGAAGTGGCAGGCATTCAGGTGCATCAGTATGGAGCCCATATACTGCATACCAACAATCGCGAGGTGTGGCAGTTTGTGAATGGAATCGCTGAATGTAACAGGTACACCAATAGTCCTGTGGCAAACTATCAGGGCAAACTTTACAACTTGCCCTTCAACATGAACACATTCTATCAGATGTGGGGTGTCACCACGCCTCTTCAGGCAAGAAGGAAGATCGAGGAACAGCGAAGTGAAGCCATAAGAAAGCTTGATGGGAGAGAACCTGCCAATTTGGAAGAACAGGCACTTGCGCTGGTAGGGAAGGATATCTTCGAGCGTCTTATCAAAGGATATACTGAGAAGCAATGGGGACGTTCCTGCAACGAATTGCCCGCTTTCATCATTCGTCGCTTGCCTCTTCGCTTTGTCTTTGACAACAATTATTTCAACGATAGCTATCAGGGCATTCCCATTGGTGGTTACAACAGGTTGATTGACAGGCTTCTTCAGGACATAGAGGTTCGGCTGAAGACTGACTTCCTGGAACATAAGCAAGAGTTGGATACCCTGGCAGACAAGGTTCTTTACACAGGCCCCCTTGATGCTTATTTCGATTACAGGTTGGGACATCTCCAATATCGTACGGTTCGATTCGAGACAGAGGTATTGGAAACTCCTAATTATCAAGGAAATGCTGTGGTGAATTACACGGATCGTGATGTCCCATATACACGTATCATCGAACACAAGCATTTCGAGCAGTTTGGGCCTGCTGTTTATGATAATCCCCAAACGGTTATCAGCAAGGAATACAGCATGGAATGGATGCCAGGCATGGAACCATATTACCCAGTAAATGACGAGAAGAATTCTGCTTTGCTACGTGAATATCAGACCTTGGCAGCCAAAGAGGAGAATGTAATCTTCGCTGGACGTTTGGCGGAATACAAGTATTACGATATGGCACCCACCATTGAGCGAGCCATGCAGCTTTGGTCTAAGGAGGAAGCGTGAAGTTTTTGTGTGAGGCAGAGGATTACATCTTTCCCAACCTCTCAGCCAATCCGTCCCTGCAGGCTTTTGTCAGGATCTTTGCATCCTTCCATTCGTAGCCTTTCATCAAAGGAGCGGCAACAGCGATGGTAAGCAGATAACCCAAGAGATTGTTTAGTGGACGAAGGTATCTGACAGCAAAATTTTTTCCATAATGATGATTCAGATAGGCTGAGTTGCGGACTTGGTAAGCACGTTTCCATTTCTTCTTCTTCTGCCGTTCAGCCCATGTGTCGTGGTTGAAGAAATGTTCCTTGTCCATCAGGGCATCAGGAATGTAGAGCAATCGAAATCCTGCCAGATGAGCACGCAAGCAATAGTCAGTATCATCGCAAAAGATGAATAGGTCCTTGTTGGGAAAACCTATCTTCTCCACTACTGCTCTGCTGATAAAAAGCCCCTCGAAAGCCGTTCCGACAATTTCTGTAGGTTTTTGGATATCTTTTCCTTTCAATCGCTTTTGATACATCGAGCGGAAAGGATTTGTCAAGTTGTATCGACAGAAATCATTGGTAAAGATTTCTCCATCCATCAGCCTGCGGGGAGCCAGAATTCCAGTTGAGGAATCTCCTGTGAAGGGAAGCAGGTTTGCCAGGCAATCGTTGTGAGGAAACACATCATCGTCCATGCACCATATCCAGTCAGCACCTTCTTCCATCGCTTTCTCTATGCCCGTGTAGAATCCACCGCTTCCTCCCAGATTCTCTTGATGAATGACAAGCAGATCCGTTTGGTTTTCCAGCCATTGTGATGTGCCATCTTTGCTATCGTTGTTCACCACAATGATTTGCGCAGGATGATTCTCCCTGAGCTTTTCGATGCATTTCTTCAGGAGTTCCATCCGATTGTAGGTCACGACTACAGCTATGACTTTTTGGGGTTTCATTTATGTGGTCTCCTCAGGAAATTCGTTCGTTTCATGTCCTGGTTGTGCTTTGCGGAATTTGCGCATGAGTTGGAAGCATTCTTCCTCGTCGTAGTTTCGTGCTTTGGCATATTCCTCAGCAATCCATCTGTGCATTTGTTCTGTGGCAGGAAGACGTTCCAGGTTCCTGCATCCCTTCACCATGTTGACTGAGCCACGTTTTAGGCGGTTCAGATCGACCAGTTCCAACCTTACGTTTCCGTCAGGCATTTCATCAAACAGAATGTTTCCTCTGCCATAATCCAGATGTGAAATCCCATGCTCGTGCAGATTGGCTGTGATGCGACCTACTTCCCTCAAGACTTTCTCCTCGCAATCAAAGTGACGGCGGAAGAGCATGTCGTAGCGATAAGAACACGTTGAAAGGCGGGTGACGAAAAAACTGCGGGTAAAGAGGAACTTTTTGCGCAGGTTGATGTAACCAATTGGTTCAGGCGTTCCCACGCCAATGCTTTTGAGAAGGAGAGCATTCTCCATCGATCTCTTTGCTTTCGACGGACGGAAGATTCCATAAACAAGCCGATTGATGAAAACGGGCTTCTTGAAAGCTTTCACCACGTATTTCTCTCCTTCATAGGTCAGTATCCTCAGTTGATTGCGTCCATCGTGGATAAGTTCACCTTCCCCCTTTTGGAACAAAGAGGGCAGGGATAGCAAGAAACCTTCCATCTTTTCGTATCCTGGCAGCAATTCGAGGATGGCAGGATGTGTTGATAAGCGCGTGGGCATCATATCTTGTCGAATCCTTTTGTGAATTTTATCCAGTAATACTTCAATGGATTGCTGTATTTCAACAGTTTCCAGGGGCGGCTTCCATGAGGGCGATGCAGGACGGGAAGTGTGGTGAAGAGGTAGTTGTGGAGTCCTTCCTGCAAGGATAAGTGAGAGATGGTGACATCGAACCAGTTCTTGGATGCATCCAGTTCATTGAAATCCACCTTTCGAAGGAGTTCCAAGGTCAGGAGTGAGCAGCAAAACGAGCAATGCTTACGGCTATCTATCACCTGATTCTCTTTTCCTTTGGCGAAAAGATAAGGATAATTGATGGTTCCTGACTCGTCGATAGTGACTGACGCACAAATGCCGCTTTCAGGACGTTCCTTAGCACCATTCCACAATCCCTGCAAGGTGTCAGGATTTACTTTGACGTCGCTCTCCACAATCAGCAATCCAGCCTCCTCCTGCAAGCAAGTCTCCTGTTCGCGTTGAAGAATCATCAGGTAGTTGGGGGAAGGATGAGAAGTCAGGTCGCTCAGGTTCACCAGTCGGAATCCCAATTCCTCTGAAGCCTGCTTCAAGCGTTCCGTATTCTCTGGCGAGCTGAAGTCATTATATAAGGTATAGGTAAAGGGAACCTGCAATTCCGAACCCAGGATGGCTTTCGCCGTTTCGAGGGTGGAATCTATGGAATCCTTAACAGGAGTAATGACATGAAGTCGCTTCATCGAGAATTATTTTATGCAAAAGTAAACATTCTTGGTGAGATAAGGAAATATTCTCCTTCAAAAGTCGTATCTTTGCATGAGTATAAAAGGAAGATGTTGCATGAAAAGGAAGATTTTTTGTTCTGTATTGGGACTTCTCTTGTTGATTTGTGCCGCCTATGTGGTGTCCTCTTGGCGTATGGTTGGCAAGCATCAAAGTAAGATCTGGTTGGCGGAATGCTATTCTTTGGAGGAAGTCCAGCAGATGTATTCTGAGTATCCTAATTTCCAAGTGAATGTCTTTATCAGCCAAGACAGCACCCTGCTGGTCGTGCAAGGTGAGGATTCTGTCTCAGGCAAACCAATCGATCCCTTTTTCGAGTTCCTGGCTGAGCATCCTCAGAGTCATCTTTGGATGGACATGAGGAACCTCTCTGATGAGAACCTTTCGCTGTTCATGGATGTACTGGTGAAGCTTTTCCATCAGTATCATGCAGACAAGCGGCAGTTGGTGGTGGAGACTTCCGCTTGGGACTTGATGAGGGTCTTTACGGTCTCAAACTTCTATACAGTCTATCCCATGAAAGCTCCCAATCCATCAGAACTGTCTCGTAATCAGAAAGATAGCGTGATTACCCGCCTCAGCAGGATTGCCAACAGCGGTTGCGTGAGTGCGCTGGATATTCCCAGTAAATGGTATGGGCCTCTCCACAATCAGTACAAGGAGATAGACATCGGGTTTGTTACACGCAAGCAGGGCACTTCGCAGTTGGGCTTGATGCTTTCCCCCATTGGACGTATCATGCTTAAAGACCCTCGAATGCACATCATTTTACTCGACAAGTGAGCCTCAAAAAGACAACGTGTTGTCTTTGCAGGAAGAACGTGTTGTCTTTGCGATTTCAACGTGTTGTCTTTTCGGTTTCGACGTGTGGCATGATTTTCATCCTTTGGATGGAGTTTTGCGGATAAAGAATGGCTGGGGGAAAATGGGTATTTCCTGCCTGATTTGCCATATAGCTGTTTTTTTTAACGTGAAAATTTGTTTCTTTCATTATTAAATGCTATTTTTGCGTTGATAATAGCAACTAAAGAGGACTAAGAAACCATGAGAATGAAGTTTTGGCTCGCTTTGATGACGATTTTGTTGGGTTCGTCGAAGACTCTGCAAGCGCAGAATCTGAAGGTTTATGAATCCAATGGCAACGCAGCTTCCTATAATTACGATCAGATTGACAGCCTGGTCTTCAATGTGGCTGACGAAGAGCCAGAACCTGTCGTGGTAAACGTCTTGGGTCAGAACCCTTGGAAGGGCAAGCGGGTAGGCGTCCTGGGTGATTCCATTTCAGATGCTGTCCACGTGGGAACTGAAAAATGCTGGTGGGAGTTCATGTCAGAGTGGCTGGGTTTGGTCACCACATGTTATGCCCAGAATGGTGCCAACATCAGCGGAATGCTTACCCAGGCTCAGCAACTTTTGAAACTTCAGCGTGAGGAAGGCAAAGCTTTCGATGCTGTCATCATCTTTGGCGGCACCAATGATTACAACCAGGGATGCACCATAGGTAATTGGTTCAATGAGCGGACTGAGAACGGACTGAAACATCGTGCGGTGGCGGTGAGCACTTCCACTTTTTGTGGTCGCCTGAACAACCTGCTCAACTACGTGAAGAAGAATTTTCCCAAGGCTCGTGTTTACATCATGTCGCCCATCCATCGAGGTTATGCCAATTTTGGTGGCGCCAATGTTCAGCAGGATGAGGCCTACAGCAATTCGTTGGGTCTTTTCCTGGATTCCTATATAGAATGCATTGAGCAGGCTGCCAGCATCTGGGCTCT
>CAMKMK010000051.1 GCA_946413885.1 uncultured Prevotellaceae bacterium | reverse complement strand
CGCGACACGTTGACTTTGCAAAGACAACACGTTGAAACCTCAAAGACAACACGTTCTTTCTGTGAAGACAACACGTTGAAACCTCAAAGACAACACGTTGAAATGACAGACTCAACACGTCAACTCTGACGGATGAATATAAACCCTAAAATTGAGAAACGATGAAAAAGTACGTTTGTGACATGTGTGGATGGGAATACGACCCTGAAGTGGGCGACCCTGAGAACGGCATCGAGCCTGGCACTCCTTTCGAGAACCTGCCTGATGATTTTGTATGTCCACTCTGTGGCGTAGGTAAGGAAGACTTCTCTCCAGTAGAGTGATTCCTACACGCTAAAGAAGAAAAGAAGGAGACACGAAGGGTAACATTCCTGGTGTCTCCTTTTCTTTTAGGTTTCACTCCACGAGGCGACCTGCAGCTTTCAGATAAGCGACACTTGCCAAATAAAGTCGATAGCTGGCATCCACGCTTGTCTCGTTGGCCTGCTGCCATTGAGCCTGCGACTCGAGATAGGCGGAAAGCGTCTCGAATCCTGCATCATACTGCTGCTTGCTCAGGTGCATGTTCTCCTCACATTGTGCGAGGGATTTCTCTGCCAGCTGTTTCTCCAGTCGAGCCTCATCGAGTTTGTTGGCAGCCTGAGCCAGTTCGAGCTGCATCAGTTCTGCCTTGTTCTCACGCTCCAACTGGGCCTGTTGCTGCTTGACCTGAGCGGCTTTCACCTTGTTGGCACGTTCGCCAAAATGATAGAGAGGAATGCTTACAGTAACTCCACCAGCAAAGTTCCAGCCATCAAGCAAAGTGCGGTTGTTGAACTCCAGTCCGTTCGTGTATCCATACTTGGCAAGAAGGGCCACCTGAGGCAGCATCTCGCTCTTGACAACCTTTAACTCCTTAGCCGCCAACTCTGTCTTGTAATCAAGCAAAGCCAATTCAGGACGGGCAGAGATGTCATAGCCCTGCATGGTCTGCGCATCGTCCACCTCAGGATAAGTGCCGTCTACCTGAAGGCTTTCATCAAGAGGCCTGCCAATGATATGGCAAAGGTTCATCTTGGCAAGGCGTACCCCATTCTCAGCACGCCGCAGATTAAGTTCCACCTCGCTCATCTTGACCTGGACTTTGGTGCGGTCGTTCTGCATCTTCAACCCATGACGGATGGCACTCTCCACATTGCGATCCAACTCTTCGAGCAGTCGCTGGTAGCTCTGTGCCACCTTGACAAGCTGCTCAGCTTTCACCACCTGGGCATACGCCTCATCTGCCTGCTGGATGACCTGCGCGTCAGTCAGGCGCTCGTTCACACGTGCCATTGCAACTGCCGTCTCAGCCATGCTGTAGCCGGCACGTATCTTACCGCCCATGTAGATGGGTTGCTTCATCATCACGCCACCTGAGAAGAGGAAGCCGAACTTGTAGTCCAACTCGTAGTCAGGAATCGAAATATCAGGCAACTGCATTCCCATGCCTGCTGCCCACGTGCCAATACTGTAAAGGGTAGGTCCCAAAACGGAATTGAAGTCGAGCATCTGGCTTCCCTTGCCTGTATCGTAGATACCCAATCCCATCAGTGAGAAGTCAGGGAAGAACAGGGCATGGGTGGCTCGACGTGTGTACTCAGCCTGTTGGGTAGTGAGAGCCGCCTGCTGACGGTCCTTGTTGTGACTGAGGGCTTGTTCGCGGCATTGCTCTATGCTAAGTGTTTCTGCCAGCAGCAATGACGACATCGAGAGCCCCCAAACGAGGAGTAACGACCTGAGGAGAGACGTGTGGCGATGATTCTTATCTTGCTTTATCATAACTTAACCTCCTTATTCTTGTCTATCCGGATACCAAAGAAAAGAGCATACAGGATGGGGATGAACAATAGGGTGATGAAGGTTCCAAAGAACAAACCACCCATGATGGTAGCAGCCATAGATCCAAACATGGCATCGCTCAACAAGGGAACCATTCCAAGAACAGTAGTCATGGAGGCCATCATGACAGGTCGCAAACGGCTCTGGCTGCTGGCAATGAGCGCCTCGACAGGTTCCTTGCCCTGCGAGAGCTGCAGCGTGATCTCGTCCATCAACACGATGCCATTCTTCACGATCATGCCAATCAACCCCAAGCCACCCACGATGGCCACGAAGGTGAAGGTCATACCTGTGATGAGCATCGTGAGGACTACGCCGACGAACACCAATGGAATGCAGCAGAAGATGATGGCTGGCTTACGAAAGTCCTTGAAGAGCATGATGAGGATACCAATGATGAGGATGATGGCCAGAGGGAAGTTTGCAAAGAGGTACTTCATGGACCGGTCGCTTGCAGCCTTCTCACCCATCCAGCGATAAGAATATCCGTAGGGGAGCTTCATTTTTTTCACATCAGCATCCAGCGCAGCGCGCACCTTCTCGGTCTCCAAACCTGCGTTGGGAGTACATTGGACACGCTGCATTCGCTGTCCGTTGTAGCGAGGCACGACAGGATCCTCCCAATCCACCCGTATGCTTCGACTCACCTGACGCAGAGGCTTTGAGCCAATGACAGCCTCGATGATGTCCTCCTTCCTAATGGTGCCGCTGCGCAGACGTATCAGGTTCTCCTTGGTGAGCAAACCTGTCACTGAGGGAGCCATAGAGAACACTTGCATGTCCGCCAAATCCTCGATGGGCTGTCCTTCTTCATCTACACATTTCACATAGATGTTGTTGGGATAGATGCCTTCATAGAAACTTCCAATGGGGATACCTCCTCCAGCCGTCAGCAGGGATATGCTCAAGTCGCTTCGACTCATGCCGATGGTGCGGGCAGAACTCTGGTCATAATCGATGTTGATAAAGGGAACCTGAGGCTCCCAATCGGTAGTGATGAGACGCACCTTTCCGCTCTGCTGCATGATGTGATGCGCTGTGTCTGCCAACGCGTGGAGTACAGCTGGGTCAGGTCCCTGGAACTGCAGTTCGATGGGATACTTCTTGAACATCAGGTTGTATTTCTTCACCTTGACGTATGCGTCAGGATAGTGGGTCGTCAGATAGGTCTGAATCTCCTCAATGTTCTTATTGAGGGAATGAGGAGATTCGAAGTCGATGATGAGCTCACCATACGAAAGCGAGGGCATGGGGATGGTACGCACCAGGTTGTAACGCCCAGGAGCACCCCCCAGACTGGCTGTTATATGGGTAATCTCAGGACGAGTGCGGAGATAAGCCTGGATGCTGTCCAGATCACGGCTAACGCGAGTGCTGTTGGTTCCTTCAGGAAGTTTGTACTCCATGTAGCACTGGTTGTAGGTAAGGTCTGGGAAGAATCCCTGATGCATGTAACGGTAACCCAGTCCGCTGAGTACCAGCAAACCAACCATCAAGAGGGTGACTGCCGCACGATGTCTCAAGCCAAAGAGAAGAATACTACGCAGCATTTGCTGGGAACGGTTGGCGTTCCCTTCCTCATTACCCGCATTCTTGTCCGCTTCAGGATGCAGCATGCGGTTTGCCATGAGAGGAACATGACACAAAGCCAATACCCAACTCAGGAGCAGAGAAACGGCCAAGACGATGAATAGGTCGCGCACGTAGATGCCTGCTGTGTCAGGACTCATGAAAATGGGCAGGAACGAGAGGATAGCTATCATCGTGGCTCCCAAGAGAGGCATAGCGGTTCGCTTGCCAATATCTGTCATAGCCTCCATGCGCGACTTGCCAGCCTTCAGGTCAACCAAAATACCATCGATGATGACGATTGCATTGTCCACCAGCATTCCCATCGCCAAGATGAAAGAACCTAACGAGACGCGCTGCATCGTGCCATGAAAGTACCCAAGAATGAGGAACGAACCAATGACGATAATAGCCAGCGAGACGCCAATGATGAGTCCGCTCTTGAAGCCCATGAAGACCATCAACAGCACAATAACGATGAGGACTGACTCGATCAGATTGATGACAAAGGTGCCCAACGAGTCAGTAACACGCTCAGGCTGGTAGAAAACCTTGTGACATTCCACTCCCGTTGGGAAACGTGTCTCGTGGAGTTCATCAAACTTTTTCTGTACCTGCTTACCCACCTTCACGATGTCGCTCGAACTGGAAGCTGCCACCAGGATGCCCAGAGCTTGCTGGCTGTCATAGGTCAACGCGTTGCGAACAGGCTTCTCCAGAGACTTCTCCACCTGGGCAATGTCGCTCAGCCTGAGTTGGTCGTTTTCGTGTCCCTGGATAATCATGCGATTGATGTCCTCCACCGTCTGGAACTTGTCAGAAACAGAAACGCGGACACGCTGGTCACCATTGTCATAGTAGCCGGCATACGACGTTTTGTTCTGTCCATTCAGCGTAGCCAACACCTCAGCAGGCATGATGCCAAGACTCGACATCTTATCCTGCATCAAGCGAATCTCGATGCAATCCTTCTGTTCCCCATATATCTCCACTCTATCCACACCTTCTATGTTGGATATCTCACGCTTGACAAGCTCTGCATATTGCGACAGCTCACGTTCATTGAGTCCATCTCCTGTCAGAGCATAAAACATGCCATAGACGGCACTGAAGTCTTCTTTCGTGATAGGCGTGCCAGCTCCACTTGGCAGGACAGAGGACGCGTCGTAAACCTTGCGACGAAGGCGATCCCAGCATTGTTCCACCTCTTCATTGCTGATGGTGCTTCGCAATTCCACCTGGATGAAAGATACATCATTAAAGGAATAGCTCTCGACGTTGTCCACATCGCCCATCGCACGGATTTTCTTCTCCAGCACATCCGTCACCTCCATCTCCACCTGATGAGCTGAGGCTCCAGGATAGGTGGTGACCACCATCGCCATTTTCACCTTTACTTCAGGGTCTTCCAGCTTGCTCATCTGATAGATCGAGTAGGCTCCTCCCACCAGCAGAACTCCTACCAGGAAGTAAACAAGCAGGCGATTATTGAAAGCCAATTTACCCAGATCCATTACAGCAGCCCTCCCACGTTGGTTCTCGATGCAGGAGTCAGCAAGCGTACCTTTTCTCCGTCAGAGATGTGATGGACACCGCTCGTCACCACCTTGTCGCCAGCCTTCACGTCACCCCGCACGACAGCCGTGCCGTTGGTGCGCAACTTCTCGACTGCCACCGCCACTCTCTTGACGACCCCATTCTGGGCATCGTAGAGGTAAATGTAACTCTGGCCTCCCACCTTCAGCAAAGCTGTGACAGGCACGTCCACCTCTGTCCTCGTAGTGTCGCACGACGTAATGGTCACCCAGGCCGACATGCCAGGAGCGATCCGCGGATCTGGATGAGGGAACCGCAGGCGCATCGTATAGAGTTGGTTGGAATTGGCTTGCGGCAGGATGCTCAACTGCTGAAGGGGCAGGCTCTGGCCAGGCAGCACACTCAGCGTGCAACTGTAGTCGCAGAAACTAGCCCGTTGCACGTAGGTCGTGGCAGGCAGGTTCACCTCCACCTCGAGGGCTCCCATGCCCAGAATTGTCACGACAGGCATTCCCGCTCCAACCGTCTCGTTGGAATCGAAGTACTTTTCCTGCACGTATCCGCTGAAGGGCGCATAGAGGCGAGTATAGGCCACCTGGTTGGTATGATTCTTCAACTTCGCCTCTATCTGCTCCAAGCCGTAGCGGGCCTTGTCGTAGTTGCTGGCTGTGGTACCTCCTTCCTCGTAGAGGGCCATCACGCGCTCAGCATCTGCCTTGATCTGGGCATACTCAGCCTTTGTGGCATCCAGCTGCACCCTGTAGTCAGAATCGTCCATCACGGCCACCAGTTGCCCAGCCCTCACGTGGTCGCCCACCTTGACGAGGACCTTCTTCAGCGTACCAGCCACCTTGAAGGAAAGGTTGGCATCCATGCTGGGAACCACCTTGCCAGGAAACTGCAGTTTGTTGCCTTGTCCGTAAGCTTCCACATCTTCGATCTTTACGGAGGCAATCGCCTTCTCTGGGTTTTCCTTCTGGCCTCCACAGGAAGTCATTACCCCCAGCAGAATGCCTGTCATAATCAATGTTTTTAGTTTCATTTTCTTCTGTTTTCTCGATTTTGGGTGCAAAATTACATCGTTTCTCCCAAAGGGGAAAGCACCTCGTGACAAAAATTGTTAAATATTCAGTTACCTACCATGATGAGGATGGTGAAAAGTTCAAATCAGTTGCAGAGAACCTTGCGACCGTTCCTGATAAACAGACCCTTCTTAAAAGATGTGACACGTCGCCCGCTGAGGTCATAGGTTCCTTCGTTGTCAACCTTGGGAAAAATGGGAGTGATGCCTGTGGGATCTTCGTCCGTTTGCAGGGCTTCCATATCGAGGTTGAAGGGATGAGGACGTTGAATGGTCTGGACATACACGTTGCCAAAGGAGTCTGTAACGCGGACGGTAACGGGTGAGATGCTTGACGTTGTGGAGAAGCTGAAGAGGTGGGTGGTCTTGCCTGTGATGAACTCTGAGGTATAGGTGCCTGCTTCAGCGAAACGGGCCACGTCATAAGCAATCGTGTGGAACGGGTCTTCGTTGACGATGCGCGTGACAGGACGGCTTTTTGTGCCTTCGAAGGCTTCCACTTTCCAGTCGTTATCGTAAGCAAAGACATTGATCAAGACGCTGTTGTCCTCGAAATCAGCATACTGGGTGCGTGAGGGATAGGCTGCATGCATTTTCAGGGCAACATTGTCGTGAGTGAAAAAATACTTGACAGTATTCATGTCATAGAGCCTCATCTGCAGATTGCCGTTCTTCTCTATCGAGTGGTACTGCCACTTCATCTGGTCACCATCGATGGACCACACATAGTACCCTCCAGGCGAACCATCCTTGCAGATGTGGTGGTTGGTCAGTTTCCCTGTCCACCATTGGGTGGCGCAAATGGACGCTACCGTATGTTCCCAAATGTTGGGATACTGAAGAGGATGAGCGTTGACGTTGTAGTGGGTATGTCCTGAAACGACATGCACCTGTCTGAAGTTCTTCACCAGCTCGCCTATCTCCATCGACTGGTTGCCTTCCAGCCCTGCATAGGTCTCGAAAGAGTTGTTGAAACGGACACGCCAAAGGGGTCTGTGGAGTGCGATGACGAGAGGTTTCTCAGGGTTTGCCAACGCAATGTCCTGACGGAGCCAGTTCATTTGCTCGTCTGTGATGCGTGGTTCGTTGTTGCGCGACCCAACGATGCCCTCGTTGTACGTCTCTCCTGTGTCCTCGTTCTTGTAGTAAACGTCATCGAGCACCACGAAATGCACACGACCAAGATTGAACGAGTAATAGGTGGGACCAATCATCTTACGCCAAGGAGCAGAAGACAAGAAGTCGCATTCCTCGCCAGCAGGCACGGCAGCATCGTTGTCGTGGTTTCCTATGACAGGAAAGAGAGCGATGGGGTAATTGCTGGATTTGCAGGCATTGAGGAATTCCTGAAGCCCAAACTTGCGTGAATACCAGTAAGCATCCCACGTCAAGTCGCCCAGTATCAGGGAATAGATTCGTCCCTGCGCAGCCTTCTTTTCCTCACGTACACGCTCCACAAAGCCTGTCTTGAACTGATTGAGGTCGCCGTTACGGTTAGCCAAATGAGCGTCAGAAGCTACAATGAGCGTGTAGGCATCGTTCTCAGCTTCTTTGAGGGTGAAGTTGATGCGCTCAGTCACACCCGTACTGTTGGGATACTTGAAGGCTTGCCAGAACTGAGGTTGAAAGCCGTCAGTCAGGGTTGCCTCGCAGCCTCGAGGAATGGAGCAGAAGACATATCCGTTGCGTTTCTTGGAGTCGAAAGCATAGTTGCCCTGATCATCCGTCACCACCACGGTGTCGCCATCAGAGACAGCCACGCCAGCGAGCCTGACAGATCCGCAACGCACACACCCCCGCACGTTTTGCGCCACCATCGTTGCAGCCCACCCTATCAGGAAAAGCAAAAGGAATGTTCTCTTCATCTCTATCTTCAGTTGCTGAGAATCTTGCAACCATTCCTGATGAATATACCCTTGTGGGGGGATGTGACACGTCGCCCGCTGAGGTCATAGGTTCCTTCGTAGTCAACCTTGGGAGAAATGGGAGTGATGCCTGTGGGGGCTTCGTCTATTTGCAAGGCTTCCATATCGAGGTTGAAGGGATGGGGACGCTGAACGGTCTGGGCATACACGTTGCCAAAGGAGTCAGTAACGCGGACGGTAACGGGTGAGATGCTTGACGTTGTGGAGAAGCTGAAGAGGTGGGTGGTCTTACAGGTAATGAAGTCAGCTGTATAGCTGTTTGCTTCAGCATAACGTGGCACGTCGTAGGCAATCGTGTGGAACGGGTCTTCGTTGACGATACGCGTGACAGTACGTTTCCTTTTACCTTCAAAGGCTTCCACTTTCCAGTCGTTGTCGTAGGCAAAGACATTGATCAGGACGGTGTTACGGGCAAAGTCCCCATACTGGGTTCGTGAAGAATTGCCTGCATGCATTTTAAGCGCATCCTCGTTGGTGGCAAAGTATTCCTTGACGGTGTTCATGTCATAGATTCTCATCTGCAGGTTTCCGTTCTTCTCTATCGAGTGATACTTCCACTTGATGCGGTCGCCGTTGACATTCCAAAGGGCGTATCCGCCTGGTGAACCGTCCTTGCAGACTTGATGGTTGGTGAGCTTCCCTGTCCACCACCATGTGGCGCAGATGGCTGCGATGTTGTGCTCCATGATGTTGCGATGATTGGAGGGATGAGCGTTCACGTTGTAGTGGGTGTGTCCTGTAATGATGTGTACCTCCCTGAAGTCTTTCACCATCTGGGCGATTTCCTCTGACTGGTCGCCTGACAAGCCTGCATAGGTCTCGAACGTGGTGTTCTTGCGTACGCACCAAATGGGGATATGGAGGGCGAGGACGAGTGGCTCCTCAGGATCTGCCAAGGCGAGGTCTTGCCTGAGCCAATTGATCTGATCTTCAGTAATGTACGCATTATAGTTGCGCGAGCCTACGATGCCTGTATTGTAGGAGCCTCCCGTATTTTCGTTCTTGTAGAAGATGTCGTCAAGCACCACGTAATGCACACGTCCAAGATTGAACGAGTAGTAGTTGGGACACACGATACTGCGCCAGGGGGCGGAGGAAAGGAAATCGCAATTCTCACCTGCTGGCACGCCTCCATCGTTGTCGTGGTTGCCAATGACAGGAAAGAGGGGGACAGGATACTTGTAATCCCTGCAGGTGTTCATGAAGTTCTGGAGGTTAAAATTGCGCTGGTACCAATAGTTGTCCCACGTCAGGTCGCCCAGGATCATGGAATAGATGCGTCCTGGCGCAGCTTCCTTTTCCTCGCGGATGCGTACCATATAGCCATTCTTGAACTGGTTAAGGTCATCGGTTCGATTGGCCAGATGCGAGTCGGCTCCAATGATGAGGGTGTAGTCATCGTTCTGCACCGCCTTGAGCGCGAAGTTGATATACTCAGTTAGTATCGTGTTGTAGGGTGATCTGAAAGCATGCCAGAACTGGGGTCGAAAGCCGTCGCTCAGGGTTGCCTCGTAACCTCGAGGAATGGAGCAGAAGACGTAGCCGTTGCGCTTCTTGGAGTCAAAAGCATAGTGTCCATCGCTGTCTGTCACCACCACCGTGTCGCCATCAGAGACAGCCACACCTGCCATCGCTGTCGTGCCGCATCGCACATATCCCTGCACGTTCTGCGCCATCATCGTTGCAGAGCATCCTATTATAAGAAGGAAGAGAATCGTTTTCTTCATCTTTCAGTTCCGTTTTAGGTCAAAACAATGTTTTTTCTCCACAAAAATACAACTTTCCTGCGAAACAAGCAAACGGAAAGGAGTGGATTTCGATGTCTCGCCAGGATTTCATGAAAGGAACGGCCATCAACGGCCCATTTCACGACTCTCGCAATCAGCAAACCCTTCGACGCTTATCACACCCTTGGGGTCTATGCTGACGACGGCAAAGCTGTTGTGCTGAGGGTACTCGCTCTCTATCATCGCCTTCATCGTCCAGTAATGGATGCCGTTGCGCTGGCTGTAGTGACCTGTGTGGTGATGCCCCTGGATGACAGCCATCACGTGTCCGCTCTCCTCCAGCAACCTCACTACTTCCTCTGCGTTGCCCACACAGACGCTTTTGTCCACGCCTGAGAACCTGTCGAGGAGCTGGTGACAAAGTGTTATGATGGGCTTGTCAACGTGTTGCAACTCACGACGCAACCAGTCGATTTCCTCCTGTGGAATGTAGGCTTTCTGCCACTCGAAGTTTCCCCTGCAATAGGGTGTCCTGTCCTCGTTGAAGTTCGCATCGAGGACGATAAACTTCACTCCCTTGGTGGTGAACGAATAGTAACTGCGACCGTTGGCTTTCCCTGGGTTCTTGGTGTGCTTCATGAATTCTTCCTTCGAGATGCAATCCATGTCGTGGTTGCCCAGCACGTGATAGACCTTACACTTGAACCGCTGAAGCTCAGCCTCTATGTCATCGAGGAAACGCAGGGCAGTTGCTGCATCGTGGTTGGCATCCATGTCCTTGAAGTCGCCCAGCTCCACCACGAAATCCAGCTTCTGACGGTTGAACTCGCGGACGGCATCCTGCAGCTTGCGTATCGACTGGCGATAATAGCGATTGATGAACATGTCCTTCTCTGCATAGTGGAGGTCAGTAACCAGTCCAAAACGCAACGGACGAATGGAGGAAGACTGCAAGGGCAAAGTGGCTGACCACAGCATTCCGCCTGAGAGACATTGTAAAAAAGTACGTCTTTTCATGTCTTGAAAGCTTTTCTTCTGCAAAGATACACAAAAAAATCGAGCAAAGATGATGCTGTTCCAAAATTTAATGCTACCTTTGCAGCCGAAAATGTCATTTTTGATAAAAATGAAAAAGAATTTGTTACTCGCCGCCATGATGGTGGCATCGCTTAGCGCCAGCGCACAATTCGAGCCTGGCAGGTTCTCCCTACAACCCAAAATTGGTTTTAACGTGGCGTTCCTCTCCAACACAGAGAGCACCAACGTAGTGTTGGACAATCACACCTACGAACTGGAGAAGTGTCCCAATGTGGGCTCTGTCGTAGGCTTGGAGCTTGAATACCAGGCTGTCAAGTGGCTGGGCATAGCCGCTGGACTCACCTATGGCAAGCAGGGTGTCGCTTGGGAAAGCTACAAGGTGAAGGCAAACGGTGTGAAAATGGAAAGCTTCGACAACGAGATCGACCTGGGCTACATCAACCTGCCCATCGTGGCCAATTTCTATGTGGCAAAGGGTCTGGCGCTGAAGACGGGTGTGCAGTTTGGTTTCCTTACGGATGCTCACACAAGGAACTCCATCCGCACTTCCTACACGGTAAACGACAGAAAGCGGATTGACCTGAACGAAACCTCCCTCAACGTGCGCAAGGACTTCAACAAGTTCGACGTGGCGATTCCTGTGGGCATAAGCTACGAATTCAAGCGCCACTTCACCATCGATGCACGCTACAACCTCGGCCTGCTGAAGGTGAACAAGGAGGACGACCCAACGGGTGACAGCCGCAATGGAGTCTTCCAGATGACATTCGGCTGGAAATGCTTGTGTGGGAAGAAATAAAAGTAGTTCTGCAACAAAGGATTAACACGACAATGAAAAGACTGAAAGTTTGTTTCTTCATCGCTGCCATCTTTTTGGGCAGCAATGTTGCAAGTGCCAAGATTGGGGACAACCAGACGGACTACGAGAACCGTCACGAGGTAGCTGTCAGCTACGGCTTTTTCTCCAACTCATCGGTCATCTCTACATTTGATGACATTTTGACCATCATGGTTACTGGTGGGCATGGCTATTTTGACAATGAGAAATTCATAGGCCCCATCAGCGCGGAATACTTCTATCGCGTCAACAATTGGTTAGGCGTGGGCGGTATTGGTGCTTATGCCACACAAGGCAAGGATATCATGTCTGAATTCTCCAAAACGACACCAAAGGAAGGAACTGCCCGCCTCAACTACTACACCCTGATGCCCGCTTTGAAGGCTGACTGGCTGCGTCGTCCTCACTTTGGGATGTACTCGAAACTGGGTCTGGGCGCTACAATCTTCACTGACTCACATTCGTATAATGACGGTACAAAAAACTCTGATTCTGCCGTAGGTTTCACATGGCAAGCATCGCTCCTTGGCCTTGAAGCTGGAAGCAACAGTCTACGTGGATTCCTTGAGTTTAGCCTTATTGGTGAACAAGGATCTATCGTCATTGGTCTGCGACACAAATTTTAACATATACATAATCAACATATTCACTAACCTGTTTAAAAATTTAAAAAAGCAATGAAAAAATTATTTACATTGGCTATGGCTGTAGCAGC
>CAMKMK010000050.1 GCA_946413885.1 uncultured Prevotellaceae bacterium | reverse complement strand
AACGTTTTATTTATTGCATTCTTTTTAACTGTTCTTTAAGAAAAAGGATGCATTTATTCCAACCTGAGAAGGATAGATTATGCTTTCTCTGGACTCACTTCCTGAATCTTCTTCATCCAGCTGTCACCGTGGAAGCGGATCAGGAAAATGATGCCTCGGAAGCAAAGCTCAATCGCCATCGCAATCCACACACCTTGCAAGCCAAGCGTACCTGCCAGGATGGAGGCCAGGGTGATTCTCACTAACCATATACTTCCCAAGTTCATGGAGGCTGGTATCATGGTGTCGCCTGCGCCAACGAAGATGCCGTAGCAAACGATGCTTGCTGCAAACATGGGCTCTGCAAATGCCTCGATTCTAAGTACTTGAACGGTAAGCTGCTGAACGCTGACATCGGGTGTCATCAGGGTCATCAGGGCAGGGGAGCCAATGAACATGATCACTCCCATGATGGTCATGATGGTGATTCCCATACTGAGGGTAATTTGTCCAAAGCTGCGAGCCAGTTTCCTGCGTTTTGCGCCCAGGCTTTGACCTATCAGGGTGGTTGCTGCATCCGCTATTCCGTATCCAGGCATATAGCAGAGCGCTTCTACCGTGATGCCAAAGCTGTTTGCTGCGATAGCGACGGTTCCCAAAGGGGCAACAATGATTGTGCTGACGATTTGGGCACCACAGAGAATGACATGCTCGACTGCCAGGGGGAGGGCAATCTTGACGGCTCGTTTCAGGGTGTTTAATTGGGGTATGAAGGTTCCTTTGTCTTGGAAGAGATTAAGCTCCTTGCTTCGGAATGTCACGTAGTAACACATTGTCAGCGAACAGATTATGTAGGCCAGCATAGTGCCAAGAGCGGCACCTGTCACGCCTAATCCTGCTCCAGGTACTGTGATCCCAAAGATGGTTCGAGTTGGGAAAATCAGCAAGAAATTGAAGAAGACATCCAATATGCATGCCATGATGTTGAGAAAACTGGGAAGGTGCATATTGCCGCTGCATCGTAGCATTCCGCTACACAACGAGTTCAGGATGGAGAAGGGCATGCAGAGCACAAAAATCATGAAATAGATGGAGGAGTCGTGCTGAATGCTCTCGTTTCCCCCTAACCATTGAGGCAGGAAAGGACTGATACTCAAACCGATAAGCGTAAGCGTGAATGCAAAGACCATGCAAGCCATGAAGCTCTGACGCAGGATTTGTCTGGCTTCCGTCCACTCTCCAGCCCCTATGCGATGGGCCACTTGCACATAGAAACCAACTCCTGCCGCACTTCCCAGGCTTGCAAAGAGCCAGATGGTCGTGCTGACAAGTCCGATGCTGGCACTCGCTTCTGCCCCAAGACTTCCCACCATGCTGGCATCGATGTACTGCATCATGATGTGAACCAGTTGGGCCAACATGGATGGTACGCTCAGCATGGCTGCAAGAGCCAGCTGATCGCGAGGAAGCATCTTCACTCCATCGCGTATCTGGGCAAGCAGGCGGTCTTTGTTTTCAGAATATGACATCAGAGGGATTCGATGTAGTGCTTCAGTTTCATGAGGGCAATCATGACGTTCTCGTGTTGCGTGGCAAGGTTGATGCGGATAAACCCTTCGCCACCTTTGCCGTAATGGGAACCTTCAGCCAACCAAACGCTTTCCTTCTGGCGCAGACCTTCACAAAATGCCTCGTCTGAGACGGCGAGTGTGCGGATGTCAACCCACATGAGATAGGTCCCTTCCAGTTTGATGACTTTCAGTTGAGGAATTTCTCGCTCGATATATTCTCTGGCATCCTTGTAGTTCCGCCAAATATACTGGCAGAGTTCCTCTATCCATTCCTCACCTTTATTGTAAGCGGCCTCAGTTGCAACAATGCCAAAAGGATTGACATCACATACCTCGTGAATGTTTACTGCCCGATCAATACGTTTGCGATATTCTTCGTTAGGACAAATGATCTGGGCATTCTGCAATCCAGCCATGTTGAAGCTCTTACTGGCACTCGTGCAGATACATGCTTCCTGCATATATGTGTCACCCAGCGAGGCGTAGGACATGAACTCGTTGCCTGGCATGACAAGCTCGCAATGAATTTCATCGGAAACGACGAATACGTTATTTTTCAAGCAGATATCCCCAATACATTGAAGTTCTTCTTTAGTCCAGATTCTGCCAGAAGGGTTGTGGGGCGAGCAAAGCAGGAGAACCTTTGTGTCTTCTTTCTCAGATCGATGTTCCAGATCATCGAAGTCTATCATGTACGTGTCGCCCACCAGACGTAGAACGGATTCTTCGGCTCTGCATTGGAGATTGCGGATGCTGCTGAAGAAGCAGTTGTAAACAGGGGATAATGTCAGGACTCCATCACCAGGAATGGTCAAGGCACGCAGAATACTGCTGATGGCTGGCACAACGCCTGGCACGACGATCATCCACTCTCGCCAGTATGTGACATGATGCCGTCTCTGATGCCATCTTATGACACTCTCGTAAAAACTGTTTGTGGGAATCGCATAGCCGAAAATGCCGTGCTGGACCCGTTGTTCCAAAGCCTCTTTGATGGAGGGAGCTACCTCGAAATCCATATCGGCAACCCATAGAGGATATTCTATATCAGGATTCTCATCCCACTTCAGACTTCCTGTACCTTTTCTTCTGGTTTCCTTGTCGAATGTCATGCTGCTTATTTTTTCAGTACCTCGATGATACAGTTGGCAGGAGCCTTCTGATTCTTGTCAATGATGATTTCACCCACACTTTCCACTACGATCTTTCCAGTCGTGGGATTCTTGATGCTGTGAACGTGTCCCTTCAAGGTCGCATTTATGCTGCTGTACTCGAAGGCGAGATTGGCATCCTCGCCCATTGTGCAGTCCTCCATGTAGAGATTCTTGCAATAGCAGAGAGGTTGTTCTCCCGTGATGTGACAACGGATTAGGCGCAGGTTCTTGCTGTACCAAGCCAGATACTCGCCATTGATCTCGCTATCAATGACCGTCACGTTCTCGCTTTCCCACAAGCTGTCTTTTGAGTTCAGAATACAGTTCCGTATGGTCAGATTCTTGGAGTACTGGAAAGAATAATTGCCGTTTTGAAGATAGTTCTCTAAAAGCACGTTGTTGGTATGCATTCCCAGATAGTCAGCATTGTCAATGCGGCTGTTCCGTATTTCCACATCCTCGCAATCCCACAGCGTCTCTTCGGCATTAGTGAACAGGCAGTTGTCTATCTTGATTCCTTTCATCCTTCGAAACATTTTGGGAGCTTCCACTCGACAATCCTTCATTTCGACATCATTGCTGTACCAAAGAGATGATCGTGCCGTTTCGCGGAACAAGCAATCTTTCACCTTGAACCCGCTACATTCCCAGAAAACATATTTACCCTCGAAAGTGCACTTCTCAGCCTCTATGTTTCCTGATTCCTTGATGCTTGACTCGCCTATGTGAATAGTCACGTTCTCAAGCCGTGCATCATGCAGGGTGTACAAGGGCCTTTCTCCACCATATTCTTGATTGCGAATAGTGATTTTCTTATCCTTAGCACTCATCGATTCTTCTTTTACCTTATTTATATATCCTGCCTCATCATAGAGGATGGAATCATTTAATCATCTGTCAGCTTCCTGTACTTGATGCGACGCGGTTCCTCTAATCCCAATCTCTTCAGTTTATTGGCCTCGTAATCAGTATAGGAACCTTCGTAATAGAATACGTTGCCATCACCCTCGTAGGCAAGAATATGGGTGCAGATACGATCCAGGAACCAGCGGTCATGACTGATGACGACAGCACATCCAGCAAAGTTTTCCAAACCTTCTTCCAATGCTCGAAGCGTATTCACGTCGATGTCGTTTGTCGGCTCATCAAGCAACAGCACGTTTCCTTCCTGCTTCAACGCCATTGCCAGATGCAGGCGATTCCGCTCACCACCAGAGAGCACTCCACATTTCTTTTCCTGATCTGCGCCGCTGAAGTTGAAGCGACTCAGATAAGCACGGCAGTTGATGTCTCTGCCTCCCATACGTATCGTCTCATTGCCTTGACTGATAACTTGGTAAACACTCTCGTCAGCCTTGATGTCTGCATGGCTTTGGTCCACGTATGACAATTTAACGGTCTCGCCAACCTCGAAAGTTCCAGCATCAGGTTTCTCAACTCCCATAATCATACGGAAGAGCGTCGTTTTTCCTGCTCCGTTGGGTCCAATCACGCCCACAATGCCATTTGGGGGCAGCATGAAGTCGAGATTCTTTATCAATACCTTATCATCGTATGCTTTGCATACTCCACGAGCCTCAATGACTTTATTCCCCAAACGAGGACCGTTAGGGATGTAAATCTCCAGTTTCTCTTCTCTTTCCTTTTGCTCCTCGTTCAACATTTTATCATAACTGTTCAAACGAGCCTTTCCTTTTGCTTGACGAGCCTTGGGAGACATTCGTACCCATTCCAACTCACGCTCCAATGTCTTGCGACGTTTGCTTGCCACCTTTTCCTCCTGAGCCATGCGGGTTGTTTTCTGTTCCAACCAACTGGAATAGTTTCCTTGCCAAGGAATTCCCTCACCACGATCCAGCTCCAGAATCCATCCTGCCACATCATCCAAGAAGTAACGGTCATGGGTAACAGCAATGACGGTTCCTTCGTATTGATTCAGGTGTTGTTCCAACCAGTCAATGCTTTCTGCATCCAAATGGTTGGTTGGCTCATCCAAAAGCAAGACATCAGGCTTCTGCAACAAAAGGCGGCACAATGCCACGCGACGTCGCTCACCACCACTCAGGAACTTTACTTGCTGATCTTTAGGCGGGCAACGTAATGCGTCCATGGCCCGATCCAGTTTGCTGTCCAGGTTCCATGCATCCGTGCTGTCGATGATGTCTTGCAATTCTCCTTGACGCACAAAGAGTGCGTTCATCTTATCCTCATTCTCATAGTATTCAGGCAAGCCAAATTTCTGGTTGATCTCTTCGTACTCAGTCAAGGCATCTACGATGGGTTTCACACCTTCTTTAACCACTTCAAGTACGGTTTTCTCATCATCAAGATAAGGTTCCTGTTCCAGGTATCCTACGCTGTATCCAGGACTCCACACGACGTTTCCTTGATATTGCTGATCCAATCCAGCAATGATTTTCATCAAAGTGGACTTACCAGCACCATTCATACCTACAATACCAATCTTGGCACCATAGAAGAAACTCAAATAGATGTTTTTCAGGATTTGTTTCTGATTCTGCTGAATGACCTTGCTTACGCCGACCATCGAGAAAATGATTTTCTTGTCGTCAGTTGTTGCCATAATATATTTCTTCGTTAGTTTGTTCGAAAATCATGAACTCCCTCTAATTCTCTAAGAGTCCTTTTTATGGAGTACAAAGTTAAACATAAAAAACGAGGCTTCAAAATATCTCGCATTTTTTAGAATAAAATTATGTTTCTTTATTTTTTCTTTCAACATTTATATTTAACTTTGTATCCTGATTCGCATAAAAGTTTAACGATACACAAAATAACCCTATGCCTGAAGCTAAAGGAGGAAGACGTTCTTCCAGAACAAAGATAATAGAAGTCCCCAGTGTTGATCAGCTTGGTCGCAAGCAACCCCAGAATCTGGAGTCCGAGGCTGCCGTTTTGGGTGCTTTGATGGTAGAACAGGATGCATTCTCGCAGATCAGCGAGATTCTTTCCCCTGAGAGTTTCTATGATCATCGTCATCAGCTTATCTATCAAGCTATTCAGACGCTGAATATTGAGCAGAAGCCTGTTGATATCATAACGGTTTCTGATGAACTTGAGAAGTTGGATTCTCTGCAGGAAGCTGGAGGCAATCCGTATATCATGCAGCTCAGCGCAATGGTCTCCAGCAGCGCTCATATCGTTTATCATGCCAATGTCATCAAGCAAAAACACATTGCCCGTCAATTGATTACCTTTGGAAGCACAGTCTTGAATGGCGCCTTTGATCCTTCTAAGGACGTTGCTGATTTGCTGCAGGAGACTGAGAGTGAGATTTTCTCTATCTCTCAAAACAATCACAACAAGGATTACACTCAGATCAATCCTGTTATTGATAAGGTTTACGAGAACCTGCGTAATGCTGCTGCACGAACAGATGGCTTAAGTGGTTTGGGTACAGGATTCGATAAACTCGACAAAATCACAAACGGGTGGCAAAACAGTGACCTTATCATTATTGCTGCTCGTCCTGCGATGGGAAAAACGGCGTTTGTTATCTCTATGGTTAAAAAGATGGCCATAGATGCCAAGATTCCTGTGGCTCTCTTCTCCTTGGAAATGAGTAACGAGCAACTTGTTCAGCGTTTGATGATTAATGTCTGCGAGATTTCTGGTGAAAAACTCCGTAGTGGGCGTTTGGCTCCTCATGAGTGGGCTCAACTGGATTCTCGCGTCAATTATCTGATAGATGCTCCTATCTATGTGGATGATACGCCCAGCTTGTCAACATTTGAGTTGCGTACCAAGGCGCGCCGTTTGGTTCGTGAGCATAACGTTAAATGCATCATGATTGACTATCTTCAGTTGATGAATGCCAGCGGAATGAATATCAATAGCCGACAAGAAGAGGTTTCTACCATCTCTCGTTCTCTCAAGGGATTAGCCAAGGAGCTCGATATTCCTGTCATTGCGCTGAGTCAGCTGAATCGTGGAGTTGAGGGACGTGAAGGTTATGAGGGGAAACGTCCTCAATTGAGTGACCTTCGTGAATCTGGTGCCATCGAGCAGGATGCCGATATAGTATGTTTTATCCATCGTCCTGAGTACTATCATCTCTATCAAGATGAGAAGGGACGTGATATGCGGGGCAAGGCTGAATTCATTATTGCCAAGCATCGTAATGGCTCAATAGGGGACATTCTTTTAGAGTTCCGTAGTGAATTGGCACGTTTCCAAGATCCTGACGATCGTATTCCTCTTCCTGGTGAAACACTTGTCAGCGGGATGGGTGGGGGAACTTACGTATCCAATCCTTCTCCAGAGGAACTTGCTTCAGCCCATGAACTTGCTGACCAGATTCCTGATCCTTTCACCCCCAGCTCAAATGATAATGACGGGTCAGTTCCTTTCTAACTTCCAATTCTTTTGCGGATGAAGCGAATCTCCTTCACCAGTCAGATTTTCTTGGCTCTCCTTCTTGCTATTCTTGCAGGATATCTTCTTCAGGGAAACACGCAATTTGCCATTCAGTATATCCGTCCTTTGGGCGATATCTTCCTTAATCTGCTCAAGTTTATTGTCGTGCCTCTTGTCATGTTCTCTATCATCTGTGGTATTATCTCGATGCGCGACACGTCACGGATTGGCCACATAGCAGTCCGTACACTTCTTTATTTTGCATTCACCACCATTATTGCCTCTTGCTTGGGCCTTGTGGTATCTACCATTCTACGTCCCTGGTTCCCTGTTATACAGATGCCTTTTGATGCTTCTGCAATACCAGAATCCATTAACGTTTCTTTCATGGACCAGTTGGTTAACATGGTGCCTCGCAATGTCATTGAACCTATGGCAACAACCACGATGATTCAAGTTATTGTGATGGCTTTGTTTTTTGGTCTTGCTATTGCTCAGTGTGGTCAGCGAGCCAAACATGTGGCTAACTTGATAGTGGAACTCAATGAGATAGTTACACGTATCCTTTCCTATATTATGTTGCTGACACCCATCGGTGTTTTCTGTATGCTTACTCCTGTGGTGGCTGTCAATGGTCCTGCCATTTTAGGCTCTTATGCAGTTCTTATTGGGACAGATTATTTTTGTTTCTTCCTCCATATCCTTATCGTTTATGTTCCTTGTGTATGGTTGTTGGCTCGGATGAATCCTTTTCGCTTCCTGCGTGGTATGTCTCCCGCCATGCTGTTCGCTTTTTCCAGTGATTCTTCTGTGGCCACTTTGCCTATTACGATGCAATGTACGGAGCGTCTGGGGGTTCCACGTGATTTAGGCAATTTCATTCTTTCACTTGGTGCCACCATCAATATGGACGGAGTCGCCATCTATTTGGGCGTTACGGCAGTCTTTATCGCTAACTGTTGTGGTATTGATCTTACGATGTCTCAGTATTTTGCCATTGCACTCTCTGCAACCATTGCTTCCATTGGTACTCCTGGAATTCCCGGTGGGTCTTTAGCGTTGATGGCTATGGTTTTCGCATCAGCTGGTATACCCGTAGAGGGTGTAGCCATTGCCGCTGGAGTGGACCGTATAGTTGATATGGCTCGCACAACGATGAGTATCACTGGTGATGCATCATGTGCGGTTGTGGTCAATCGATTTGCCAAATCGGTTTAAAGGAATTCTTTATTACCAAGGCTGATAGACTTTTACTACCATTGATCCAGACAAAATAAATATCTCCCTCTATCTTAGAAGATCTTTTTAACAACTGTCTTGCCCCCTTCGTAGATATTCTTTTGGATACAGATACCTATGGGGCGAGCCAATCTTTGTCCAGCCAAATTATAATATTCTACTCGTACCAACTTGCTGTTGAGGGCGATGTTATTCAGAGCATCATGATCACTTCCTCCAATGGTCAGTAATTGTGGAGTTAGTCGACTACCCAAGAGATGTTGTGAAGTAAATACAAATTTCTGATCAATATTGAATGTCTGACCTTCAGCATCCACAAGACGGAATACAATTGATTCGCCATCTTCACCATGTATGTTCATGAAAAGGCATCCATCTTCTAAGGTTGCTATGCCACGACATTCGTCATCTTCTGTAAAGGCTCCTAAAGTGTAGCTGTTTTCCGTAGCTTCCTCGCCATTAACTTTCAGACGTGCTATGAGACCCATTACGTTGGGATAAGCATGTATATTCAACGCCCATGGAGATTCTTCACGTTCTTTGTTGGGAGCTACGTAGCGACGCTTCTTCACATTTATCTTGCTCAACGAGTTCCAGGTGAAGTCCTGGGTACTGCTTGTGCGCAACAAATAGCTTTGTCCTGGTTCTAGGGAGGTCAAGGTTCCTCCCCAGGCCCCTTCTTCAAAGGTGGCGATTCCTTCCAAGCCAATAATAATGTCACCTTCAGTTGCCACATAGTTTTCTAAAGCAGTCTCTAAGCTGGTACTGTTGTATAGAGGGAATCCTATCCAGTTCCAGCCCTCAGCCACCTTTATTTTCTCATTGGTATCAAAGAGGTTGCCACGCAAGGTGATATCAGTTGCTTGCTTCATGTCCACCTTGTATCCTGCTCCAGGATCCAAGGTTTCCAATCGGCCTGTCCATCCGTTTTCTTCTTCATATCGAAGTGATTCTGTTTGCCCCTCGATAACTTCTGCATAAGCGGTGAATCTACTGTGATTTACACTTTCTGCAAGATTGTGGGAGGTCCAGTTCCATCCTTCAGCAAGAGCCAATGTAATGGTAATATCATCGCTGTTCCAATCGCTCTCTTTCACGTTAGTGAAATCAAATGTACCTAACATGTTTGCTTTGTCGATGGTAGGTTGGGGTAGGAGAGCTTCGTGATCTCCTCCGTCAGGATATCGTCCATACGTGTACCAACGTGGTTGAGCCAGATAAGTCATGCGGTCAGCCCATGTGCCATCTTCAGCTTGTATACTTATCGAGGCACCATCTGAGTTGTCTAATTTAAACGGAGCATGCATCTGTGTCAGTTGATCCATGCCATCACACCACACAATCAAAGTGCCGTGAGCTGGAATTACGGTATTCACGTTCTCTGAGGCTGGGATTTTGTATTTCTGAGGCTTCCGATTGTTGTCACTCAGATACATGCCTGCCACATCAATGTCTTTATCTGTTGTGTTGTAAAGTTCTACCCAATCATTTCTTTTCCAATATTCATTAGCATGGATATCATTTCCTGCCGACACCTCGTTGATGCGTATTGGCGTTGCTCCAGCCTCATAACTTTCTGTTCCTTCGCTGATTCTTTCATATCGGGCCTCTATTTGATAATTGCCGGCTTTCTCTATATCACTCAAGCTGAAAGTTTCTTCATCGCTTAGAATGGTTTTCTCCATCTTGGTCATCGAAATGTTGCAATCCCAGAAGATATCTGTAGAACTTGTTGATGTGTTGTGAACTTCCACAGCGATGATGTTTTCTCCCAAGTG
The DNA here is from genome assembly GCA_946413885.1 of uncultured Prevotellaceae bacterium. GTDB lineage: Bacteria > Bacteroidota > Bacteroidia > Bacteroidales > Bacteroidaceae > Physcousia. Next base: position 2,232 of record CAMKMK010000050.1, on the reverse strand, counting down.
GAATACAGCTGGATCAATCTGGAAGGATCCTTCGTCAGGTACGTCACCTGCCCATGCGTTTGTGACGTCCGAGTAGACAGTTCCTTCCAGACTGCGGTATCCTCCAACGTCGACGCCATTCACATGGATGCGGAAGCCATCATCCACTTTGTAGTTTAGGTCGATGATATAATCTTCGTCAGGCTGTTCATTTAGTACGATTTTCTTGCGGAAATAGTAAGTGGGACGTTTGTTGCCAGCGTTTCCTCCGTAATCGATGGTGGTATTTATCATGGAGTACATGCTTTTGTCGCTATTGGCATAACCTAAAGGCGCTTTTCCGCTTTGCCAGTTCTGATCATTGTATTCAATTGATTTCCAGTTCTTCCCGTCCAAAGATCCTTGATCATAATAACTCCATTCATCGTCCCAGTCTATCAGGATTTGGATATTCTCTGAGGTGGATCCTTTTTGCACCCATTCTTTGAATTTGTATCCAGCAGGAGCCTTTGCTGTCAGAGTTATGGGAGGGAAGAGGATTCCGTTGAATTTCCTTGTGGGGACTTCTTGCCCATTTACAAGTAATCGTCCTTCGTCGATATTGCTTCGCAGGTTTACTCTATATCCACTTTTTAGGCCAAAGTAATTTCTCATGTTGTTAATTCGGCTTCCATTGTGGGCATTGCGTATGGTGTTTATCATGTTGGTGTTCGATGAGTTTCCTTCGAACCCCAGCGCCCTATTCATTGTTTCATACATCGATGTGATGATTTCGCTGCATCGTTCTGGTTCGAAGATACTTCCATCAACAATACAGAAGGCATCGATAAACTGTTTCTTGAATGGTTCGTATTTTATCAGATTGCGGAACAAGTCGTCAACGTTAGCGCCTCCTGATGTACTGATTAAGTTGCTTATCATGTTGTCCCAATCCCAAGCGGAGTCCAGATCAAACACAACGAAATGAAATTTTCCATCGTCAGACCTGGAGCGGAATCCTTTCACATTGTTGGTGTTCGTTATCCAATCGCTGCATCCTATGTAACATTCGAAAGCCATGTAGTTGATGTATTCGTCTATGTCAAGCAAATCACACAACCATCTGTATGTTTCAGGACTCTTTGTTCTTGCTACTTCCGATGATAGGCTTAGCAATTTCTGCCAAGCCACGGCATCTCCTGCTTTCTGATTGTACTGAGCGTTGCTTAGGTCGAACTGGTCCATGTCATCTGTATCAATGCCATAGTTGCTGTATCCAAAGTGTTTGTTGTTTGATTCGCGGATATTCAGCATTCCCAGATAGTCGCCATTGAAGAACACGTGAGCGGGTTGCCAGTCTTGGCAGTCCAGATAAAATCCTGATTTCAGGGCTATAACTTGTATGTTGGCATCCTTTGTGCGGGCATAGTTGTCGTTTCCTCCGTTTCTTACTTGAAGGCAATGGTATTTATTATAAGGTTTATGGGGGAAGATAGGATAATTGAAGTATTTTTGGCCCTCATATCGCTTATCGCCTTTCAAACGGAAACTTGACTTCATCTCCCATGTTTTTCCATCCACAGTACCACCACCCCAGGCTCTCGACCATCCACCTGCTATCTCGAAGTCGCTTTCTTGATTCAGAACTGTCTGATAGATTCTTTCGCCCTCATCAATCATAGGTACCAAATACTCGACATTCACAGGTCGTTCCCAATCCATGTTCCAGTTCTTTCGACTGTTCTGTCCGTTTCCTGTTTTCCCGTTGGTACCTGTCACGTAAACACCTATCTTGTTGTCATAAAGATTGTCTGGATCCGTTGCAATACTTAGGATAGGCAGGTAATAGTCATGATTTTTGTAGATAAAGGAACGGGTTACCACAGGGCTGGGTAGATAGCCGTCTTGGAGCAAGATGAATCTATAGACGGTTGTTCTGCTTACGGTGAACTTGCCCGATGGACTCGTGTAGCCGTTGTTCTTCCCAGGTGTACTGCCATCTACGGTGTAGCGCAAGGTGGCTCCTTCTGGAATAGTTACTTGCAGGGATACTTTTTCTCCAGAGTTCAGAATCTTTCCTTCTGTGTTGATCTGAGGAGCCCCAAGGCGTTCTGTGGCGAATACCGTTCCGTCGTTGCTCGCTTCTAATGTGGGATTTGCTGTCATTCCCCACACATCAGCTCCGTCAGTTTCTCGTGCATAAGAGCAGCGAGGCACCGCCTCAGGGTATGTCACGCTGGTAATCAGTTCTCCAGTCTTGTCGCTCAGGTAGAT
>CAMKMK010000049.1 GCA_946413885.1 uncultured Prevotellaceae bacterium | reverse complement strand
TGGTCGTCCATCTGCTGGTTCTTCGCGCTGTCGTGCCCCATCAGGGTGCGGCCTGTCATCAACAGGTCAGGACGGGCTGCGAAAAGGCCTTCATCGACGAGGAAGTATTCCTGTTCCCAGCCGAGGTTGCTGACTACTTTCTTTACGTCAGGATAGAAATAATGGCATACTGCGGTGGCAGCCTGATCGACGGCCTTGAGGGCTTTCTTCAGGGGAGCCTTGTAGTCGAGGGCCTCGCCTGTGTAGGAAATGAAAACGGTGGGGATCATCAGGGTATCGTCAATCACGAAGACAGGGCTTGCGGGGTCCCAAGCCGAGTAGCCACGAGCCTCGAACGTGCTGCGGATGCCGCCACTTGGGAAGGAACTGGCATCTGGCTCCTGCTGAACGAGCTCCTTGCCCGTGAATTCCTCTACCATGCCGCCTTTCCCGTCGTGTTCCACGAATGCGTCATGCTTCTCGGCGGTACCTTCTGTCAGAGGCTGGAACCAATGGGTGCAATGGGTCGCGCCAAGCTCCATCGCCCAGGTCTTCATCCCCTCGGCTACCGCATCGGCGGTCTGCATGTCGAGTGTGGTACCGTTGTCGATGACGTCGCACATCTTCTCAAATACTTTCGCCGGGAGATACTTGAGCATCTTCTGACGAGTGAACACATATTTGGCAAAGAACTCGCTGGGACGTTCTGAGCAGTTGGGAACTGCGATGGCCTTCTTGGAAAAAGCTTTTCCTACTACCTGAAATCTAAGCGTACTTGACATAATGCCTATAGGGGATAAAGTTTTGTATGTAAATATTTTTCGTTATCAATCTTAAATCATTTCTTCTCGCTTATCGTCTTGCTGGTCGTCGATGAACCTTTTGGCGAGGTCGTGGAACTCCTCGATGCGGCGGTCGCGAAGGAATGGCCACCAGCGCCGTACGTTCTCGCTGCGTTGCATATCGACCTCAACGACCACGTTCTCCTCCTCGGATTGGGAGGCTTGATAAAGAATCTCGCCCTGGGGACCTGCCACAAAGCTGCTGCCCCAGAACTGGATGCCGTTGGTTTGCCCGCTGGGATCGGGTTCGTAGCCTACGCGGTTCACGGTAACGACGGGGATGCCATTTGCCACAGCATGACCTCGCTGGACCGTTATCCAGGCTTCTCGCTGACGTTGCTGCTCGGCTGGCGAGTCCGTACTCTCGTATCCGATGGCGGTAGGGTAGATGAGAAGCTCGGCTCCCTGAAGCGCCATCAGGCGGGCTCCCTCAGGGTACCATTGGTCCCAGCAAACCTGTACGCCCAAACGTCCTAAACTGGTTTGGATGGGGTGGAAACCCAAATCGCCTGGCGTGAAATAGAACTTCTCGTAGTAGGCAGGGTCGTCAGGGATGTGCATCTTGCGGTAACGTCCTGCTACAGAACCATCTGCGTCAAAAACGACAGCCGTATTGTGGTAGAGACCTGTGCTTCGTTTCTCGAACAGGCTGGTGACCAAAACGATGCCATGCTGGCGGGCTATCTGGCCATAGAAGTCTGTGCTGGGCCCAGGGATGGGTTCGGCAAGGTCGAATTGATCCGTGCTTTCCGTTTGGCAGAAATAGAGGCTGTTGTGCAGCTCCTGAAGCACTACCAGTTGGGCGCCTTGCTGGCACACGTCAGCAATGTTGCGGGCCAGTTTCTCCATGTTCTTCCTCACGTCGGAGAAGCAGCTTTGTTGTATGATTCCAATCTTCATAATATGCGTTCAAAGTCTTTCTTTCTTGTTAAATAACCCCTCTGGGGAATTGCATGGTGCAGCAATGGAGGCTTCCATGTTGGAGGATGAGCGGACGACAATTTATACCGATAATCTCATAGCCAGGAAAAGCTTTTTGCAATTGCAGGGTGGCTGCCTGGTCGAGTTTGGCATTTCCGTAAGTGGGCATCAGGACGGCTCCGTTGATGATCAGGAAATTGGCGTAGGTGGCAGGCAGGCGTTGTCCCTCGTCGTCGTAAACGGGAGCTGCCATGGGAAGGGGTACCAGGAAGTAGGGCAGACCCTCGAGCGTGCGTAGGGACCGCAGTTCCTCTTCCATCAGATGAAGTTCTGGGAAGTGCTCGTCCTGCATGTCCGTGCATTTCACGTAGGCAATCGTGTTGTTGGGGCAAAGTCGGGCAAGTGTATCGATGTGGCTGTCCGTATCGTCGCCTGCCAGGTAGCCATGATGAAGCCAAAGGATGCGGTCTGCTCTTAGATATGTCAGGATTTTTTTCTCTATCTCATCACGTGTGAGCGGTTCGTTCCGATTGGGAGCCAAGAGACATTGCGAGGTGGTGAGGATGGTTCCTTCTCCATCACTTTCGATGCTTCCTCCCTCGAGAACAAAGTCGAGATGGTCTTCGTAACTCCCCTGCAAAACGTGCTGCTTCATCATGTTGCGGCAGATCTGATTGTCGAGATTGGCGGGAAACTTCAGCCCCCATCCGTTGAATCGGAAGTCCAGCAAGCGTGGACCTTCGGAACTGAGGATGGTGATGAACCCGTGATCGCGAGCCCACGTATCGTTGGTGGGAATCTCGTGGAGGGAAATGTTGGCAAAGGCCTCCTGGGGCAGGTGTTCGTGGAGCAACTGGCTCACTTCCTGTGGATTAGGAGTCACAATCAGCAACCTCTCGCGAAGGGCAATCTCTGTGGCTATCCTGACGTAACAAGCTGTCACTTCGTGTAACATAGGAGCCCAGTCTGTTCCTTCGTGAGGCCAAGTCAGTTGGACTGCACTTTGCGGATACCATTCGGCAGGTAAAAAGGCGGTACGCGTTGAAGTCATATCCTTAACCTTATCTACAATAGGGGCAAAGTTAGCACTTCTGTCAGAATTTTCAAAATAAATTTGGATATTATCTCAAATCTCTTTACCTTTGCTCGCGAAAAATCACATTTTATGAGCGTGAGAATTCAGGAAGTGATCTCTGCCCTTGAACGTTTTGCGCCTCTGCCCCTGCAGGAAAGCTATGATAATGCTGGCTTGCAGATGGGATTGACAGAGGTGGAAGTCTCAGGGGCTTTGTTATGTTTGGACGTCACAGAGGAAGTCATCCGTGAAGCCATCGATTTGGGGTGCAATCTGATTGTATCCCATCATCCTGTATTGTTCCGAGGACTGAAGACCATCTCCGATACCACTCAGGTGCAACGATGCGTCCGCATGGCTATCCAGAACGATATCTGTATCTATTCAGCCCACACCAATCTGGACAACGCGATGGATGGCGTGAACTACCACATAGCCGAGCGCTTGGGACTCGTAGACGTGGAGATGATGCAGCCCCACAAGGTGGTTGTACGTGTCGACGGGCGTGAGACTCAAATCTCAGCAGGTAGCGGGGTGATAGGTTATCTGCCCGAAGGAGAAGACTCCTTGGCTTTCCTGCAACGTGTGAAACAAGCTTTCTCGGTAGAGTGTCTGATGCACAACGAGTTGCTGCAGCGCCCCATTCAAAGTGTTGCTCTGTGTGGTGGTGCCGGCGACTTCATGCTCGAGGAAGCGCTCCGTCTTCAGGCAGATGCTTTCCTGACGGGAGAGATGCATTACCACACTTTCTTCGGCCACGAGCAGGAATTGCAGATAGGCATTCTGGGCCACTATCAAAGTGAACAGTACACGACAGAAATTTTTTATTCTATTTTGGGCGAGGCGTTTCCCAGCTTGCCTGTTTTCCAGACAACGGTGAACACCAATCCCATTAAATACCTCTAAAATAGTATTATGGCAAGAGAAAAAACAAAAGACCCCTCAGAATTTACAGTAGAGGACAAACTGAAGAACTTGTATGTGTTGCAGACCATGTTGTCGAAGATCGACAGAATCAAGACCCTGCGCGGCGAACTCCCTTTGGAAGTACAAGACTTGGAGGACGAGATTGCTGGCTTGACAACCCGTGTCGAGAAGATTAACAACGAGGTGGTGGAACTGAAGCGTGAAATTAGTGAGCGCAACAACAACATTGAGGTTAACAAGGTCAACATTGCTCGTTTCAAGAGTCAGATTGAACAGGTTCGCAACAATCGCGAGTATGATAATCTGAACAAGCAGATTGAGTATGCTGAGTTGGACAACCAATTGAACGAGAAGAAGATAGCTGAGGCCAAGGCTTTGATGGAGGAGAAGACGCTCGCCATGACTGAGTACAACATGCAGGTGAATGATCGTCGCACCGACCTTGACATCAAGAAGAGCGAGTTGGACGAGATTATCAGCGAGACAAGAGCTGAGGAAGAAAAGCTCCGCGAGGAATCCAAGAACCTGGAGCTGACCATCGAGCCTCGTCTCCTGAGCGCATTCAAGCGTATCCGCAAGAACAGCCACAACGGTTTGGGTATCGTTTATGTAGAGCGTGATGCCTGCGGTGGTTGTTTCAACAAGATTCCTCCCCAGCGTCAGTTGGATATCCGTATGCGCAAGAAGATCATCGTTTGCGAGTATTGCAGCCGTATCATGATTGATCCTGAGTTGGCTGGCGTACGTCTTAACACTCCCACGGCAGAGAAGCCCAAACGTCGTCGTTCCACTCGCGCCAAGAAAGCTGCGGCAGAAGGAGAAGAAAAAGAATAAGAAATAAGGGACACACTCGTCTCAGAGTGCATCATATTGGGGGATATCATTCAAGAAATGGTATTCCCCTTTTTCGTAGTCTATCCGGCAGCAGTAATGATCTATTCCGTTGCTGACGATGAGCCAGGGTACACGGAGTTTCATGTTGTAGCGGCTTATCTGGCGAAACGTCTCTTGCGTGATGGCGATGTGAGGAGCCTTGTATTCCAGGATCATGATAGGGTGGGCCTCATGGTCGTAAAGTACGCTGTCGCATCGTTTGCGCGTCCCGTTAAGATCCAGCGAGATTTCGTTGCCCATGAGGGCGGTTGGGTAACCTTTGTGCTCGATGAGGAAATGTATGAAATGCTGTCGAACCCATTCCTCGGGCGTGAGGCTGACGTATCTGCGTCTTAGAATATCAAAAACGGTACACTTTTCACCCTTGCTGATGATTTTTAATTCCGTTTTTGGCAGATTTAGTGCATTCATTTTAGGAAAAAGTGCTATCTTTGTTGCAAAATTACAAAAAACATGAAGACGAAACAAGAAATCGTTGAAAATTGGTTGCCACGTTATACTCAATGCAATCTGGAGGATTTTGGGGAGTACATTCTGCTCACCAACTTCAACAAGTACATAGATATCTTCTGCGACGAGTTTGGGGTAGAGAAGCCCCCTTACACGTCGAATATGCGAACCGTGACGGCAGATGGGATAACTTTCATCAACTTTGGTATGGGTAGTCCCAACGCTGCTATCATCATGGATCTGTTGAGCGCCATTCATCCCAAAGCGTGTCTCTTTTTGGGTAAATGTGGCGGTATCTCCAGCAAGACACGCCGTGGTGACTTGATTCTCCCTATCGCAGGAATCCGTGGGGAAGGAACCAGCAACGACTATTTTCCTCCTGAAGTACCAGCTTTGCCTGCTTTCATGCTTCAGCGTGCCGTATCCAGTACTATACGAGACTTGGGTTATGATTATTGGACGGGTACGGTCTATACGACGAATCGTCGCGTGTGGGAGTATGACGAGAAATTCAAGGAATACTTGCTTACCACGCGTGCAATGGCTGTGGATATGGAAACGGCTACCCTTTTCACTTGCGGATTTGCCAATCATATCCCTACAGGTGCCTTGTTGTTGGTGAGCGACAATCCGATGACTCCTGATGGGGTGAAGACGAGCACCAGCGACAACGAGGTAACGAACAATTACGTGAAAGGTCATGTGCAGATGGGAATTCAGGCTCTAGAAATGATCAAGCAGGATAAGAAGACCGTCCGTCATTTGAAATTCGAATATTGATCACGAATGGCAATAAGCGGCAAACAGACAGGTATTACTCACGAACAGATCATCCGTGACGTTCGAGCCGGTAAGGTGGCTCCTATCTACTATCTGATGGGGGAGGAGGCATATTATATTGACCGGTTGAGTGATTTTCTGGTGGACACCCTGTTGAAGCCTGAAGAACGTGACTTCAATCTCGATTTGGTCTATGGAGCAGACGTTACGGCGGATCAGATTGTGGAACTGGCCCGCACGTATCCCATGATGGCTGACCGACGAATCGTGGTGGTTCGTGAGGCGCAGGCTATTCGATCCATAGATGCTCTGGATGCTTATCTGCATCATTTGACGTCCTCCACGGTACTTATCATGTGTCACAAGCATGGTGTGCTGGATCGAAGGAAGGCTGTGGCCAAAACGATTCAGGAAGTGGGCGTTCTTTACGAAAGCAAACGTGTTTATGACAGTTTTCTTCCTACTTTCATCACAAATTACCTCCGCAACAAACAGGTGGAAATTGTGCCGGAAGCCGTGCAAATGCTGGCAGATCACGTAGGAACAGACCTCTGCAGGATGGCCTCAGAATTGGATAAATTGGTGCTCGCCCTACCTTCGGGCGAAAAACGCGTTTCTCAGGGACTTGTGGAGGAGCTGACTGGAATGAGTAAAGAGTTCAACAATTTTGAGCTTCAGTCCGCTTTAGCTGTTCGTGATGTTTTTCGTGCAAATCAAATCGTGAAATATTTCCAGGGGAATCCTCGTAGCTTTGCTCTTCCTGCTACACTTTCAAATTTATTTACATTTTTTTCCAACATCATGTTAGCATACTATGCTCCAGATAAAACAGAGAACGGCATCGCTGGATGGTTGGGAATCACTCCTTGGAAAGTTCGTAAGGATATTATGCCAGCCCTCAGAAATTACTCTGGAGTGAAAGTTATGAGCATTCTGGGTGAAATACGCAAAACTGACGCTGCTTCCAAGGGGGTAGGAGGGTGCAAAACACCTCCTGGAGAACTTCTTCAAGAACTTATTTTTATCATTCTCCACTAATATTTTTTCCAGATTGTGCACTTTGAGGAGTGCACTTTTTTGTATATTATTATTTGAAAAATAGGCTGTTAGATTGGATTGATGCCTACTGAGAATTGCGCAAAACAGAATTGTTATGCCGTGTATCGAGAATGTATCAAGGATTTATCTTTTCGTCTCTTGAACGCTCTCAAAAAACGTATTTAACATTCATTTGCGTTTTGTTTTGAAAATTCAATTTTTAGACAATTGAATCGGCAGACTCAAAAGTTCGAATTTATAAATACAAAGTTTGTCAACGTATATCGATTTGAAACCTAAAATTTATGGTTTGGAAAATGAAATTTAAATTTACGCATGACTGGATGAATAGTAATTGAGGAAATATTCATTTGTTATAATATACTGATAATTAGTAATTTATATAAATTTATTAAAATATAAAGACCTAATAATGTAAAGATTTTGAAAATAAATTCAAAATGCATCATTTTTGGCACAAATTCACATAATTAATTTGATATAGTCTATTAAAAGTCAGTTTTTTGAGCGACAAAATCTAAATAATCTACTTCAATACGATTTAAAGGTATAAATTAATTCGCAATTTACAATTCGCAATTTTACCTAATCTTGATTCGATAAATCGATATTTCATTTCTTGAAATCTTTCCTAAAATTAATTTTGAATTTATGTTCCTGAAATTTGCAGAATCAAATCCTTTTGTTTACCTTTGCATACGTTTAGAAATCGTTTTTTGGGGTGTCCCCATCAAGAAGTATGAAAGATCGCATATATCAACTAATGAAACAGCAGGGATTGACGCAACAGGATTTTGCAAACGAACTCTGTATTGCCCCTGCAACTTTGTCGGGAATTTTCAATGGAAGAACAAAACCTACCAATAATATCGTTGCTGCCATCCACGAACGATTTCCTGAGTTGAGCATTCCTTGGCTTATGTTTGGCGAAGGCGATATGTACGTGGGTGAGCGCGTTGTTGAGACTCCCCTTCTTCCTTCAGATTCTTCCCCTGCCTCTCCATCGCCACAGGCTACAGCCCTTGATTTGTTCTCATCATCACAAAATCCTGTTCAAAATCAGTCTCAGCAGACCCTACCTGTTCAGCCTATTGTTCGAGAGACGATAAAATATCTTGACAAACCGCAACGCAAGATTACAGAAATCCGCGTTTTTTTCGACGACGGAACATACGAAACATTTTCTTCATAATGATAAAAATTTCCCGTAATAGAATTCTGTTACGGGATTTTTTTATATCTTCGCACTCTGTAAATACATTATTTATATGTGAAGAAGCATATTTTAGACCTTATTTTGACACGTGTTGCTTGTCTTCACGAGCGTTACGTTCTGCTTCAGGCAACCGATCCTGCAGCTCCTTTACCCGAGATGATGCCTGGTCAGTTTGCTCAAATTCGTGTGGATGGCAACAAGGATACTTTCCTGCGTCGTCCCATCAGTATCCATAATGTGGATCGACGGAGCAATGAGGTTTGGTTCCTTGTACAGATTGTTGGGGAGGGAACGCGTGCTTTGTCCCGTCTTCAGGCAGGTGATAAGTTTAATGTAATTCTTCCTTTGGGTAATGGTTTTACTTTGCCTGCATCTTCTGACGAGAAGGTACTTCTTGTTGGTGGCGGGGTAGGCGTTGCTCCCCTCCTGTATATGGGTGCCAGGATGCGTGAGCTGGGTGTGGAACCTACTTTCCTTCTGGGAGCTCGCAGTCAGAGCGATTTGCTTCAGCAGAAGGCCTTTCGTGCCTTGGGACGTGTGTTTTTTACTACGGAGGATGGGACTGCTGGCGAGCGAGGTTTTGTCACTCAGCACAGTTTACTTCAGAATGAACGATTCTCGCGTATTTGCGTGTGTGGTCCCAAGCCGATGATGATTGCTGTGGCTCGTTACGCCAAGTCTGTTTCCACTCCTTGTGAGGTGAGTTTAGAGAATATGATGGCCTGCGGATTGGGTGCTTGTCTTTGTTGCGTGGAGGATACCGTCGAAGGTAATGTTTGCGTATGCACGGAAGGTCCTGTTTTTAATATAAACCAACTGAAATGGCAGATTTAAGAGTTGATATTGCAGGGCTCCATCTCAAGAATCCTGTCCTGACCGCCAGCGGAACGTTTGGCTACGGTCTTGAGTTTCAGGATTTTGTGAATCTCGAGGATATCGGAGGTATCATAGTCAAGGGAACCACCCTCGCTCCTCGTCAGGGTAATGCTTATCCCCGTATGGCTGAGACTGCAAGTGGCATGCTCAATTGTGTGGGACTTCAAAACAAGGGAGTGGATTACTTTTGTTCGCATATCTATCCTCAAATTAAGGATATCCAGACCAATATCCTGGTTAATGTGTCAGGCAACAGTCCTGAGGATTATGTAGAATGTGCGGCTCGTATTAACGAATTGGAGCATATCCCTGCAATAGAGCTCAATATTTCTTGTCCCAATGTGAAGCATGGAGGGATGGCTTTTGGAACCACCACTCAAGGTGCAGCAAGTGTGGTTCGTGCTGTGCGACAGGCTTATCACAAGACGTTGATAGTGAAACTCTCGCCCAACGTGACCAGCATTTCCGACATAGCTTTGGCTGTGCAGGATGCGGGAGCTGATGCGGTTTCCCTTATCAATACGTTGATGGGAATGGCCATTGATGCCGAGAAGCGTCGTCGCATATTGAGTATCGGTACGGGAGGTCTCAGCGGACCAGCCATCAAGCCCGTAGCGTTGCGTATGGTCTATGAGGTAGCTCATGCGGTTCAGATTCCTGTTATCGGACTTGGTGGTATTTCCTCCGCTAAGGATGCTGTTGAGTTCCTTCTGGCTGGTGCTTCTGCCATTGAGATAGGAACGGCCAATTTCCTTGATCCTGCCATTACGGTAAAGGTTGCACAGGGAATAAATGAGTATCTGGACCGCTGCGGATTCCAAAGCGTGAAGGATATAGTTGGAATTGTAGAATAGAGAGTTTGATGAGAATTGATATCATAACCGTTCTGCCCGAACTGCTGGAGAATTTCACGCAGGAGTCTATTGTGGGTCGTGCTCAGAAGAAGGGGCTGGTGGAAATCCATATCCATAATCTGAGGGACTACACGAAGGACAAATGGCGTCGCGTGGATGACTATCCCTTTGGCGGATTCGCGGGAATGGTGATGCAATGTGAGCCCATTGATCTCTGTATCAGCGAGTTGACTTCTCAACGCCACTACGACGAGATTATCTTCACGACTCCCGATGGAGAGCAATTTGACCAGCCGATGGCCAATACGCTCAGCCTTTGCCAGAATATCATCATCCTTTGCGGACACTACAAGGGTATCGATTATCGCATCCGCGAGCATCTCATCACCAAGGAAGTCTCTATCGGCGACTATGTCTTGACGGGCGGCGAGTTGGCAGCAGCTGTCATGACGGATGCCATCGTGCGTATCATACCTGGGGCGATAGGTGACGAGCAGAGTGCCCTCTCCGACAGCTTCCAGGACAATCTCTTGGCAGCTCCCGTCTATACGCGTCCCGCAGAATATAAGGGTTGGAAAGTCCCTGAGATCCTTCTCTCCGGTCATGAGGCCAAGATCAAGGAATGGGAGTTCCAGCAGAGCCTGGAGCGCACCAAGCGCCTACGTCCTGATTTGTTGAGAAAGAATTTTCCGAAAAAGAAAGAATAAAATATAGATAGCAAGAGTATGGAACAAAAAAAGATGAACCTCTATATCATCGCAGGCTGTAATGGGGCGGGGAAGACCACCGCCAGTTTCACCGTTTTGCCTGAGATGCTGGGGTGCCGCGAGTTCGTCAATGCCGACGAGATTGCAGCAGGTCTCTCCCCCTTCAATCCTGAGGGAGTCGCCATTCAGGCAGGTCGCCTCATGATAGACCGTGTCATCCAGTTGCTCAAGGAAGGCGAGACCTTTGCTTTCGAGACGACGCTTGCCACACGTTCTTACGTGAAGCTTATCCAGCAAGCACAACGGCGTGGTTACTTCGTCACGTTGCTCTTCTTCTCGCTAAGCACTCCTGAGCAGGCAGTTCGACGCGTGGAGAGACGGGTCAGCTTGGGTGGACATAATATTCCCACCGATGTCATTTATCGTCGATACGAGTCTGGTTTGCAGAACCTGTTCCAGCTCTACATGCCCGTATGCGACTATTGGGCACTCTATGACAACAGCAACTGTCCTGCCGTTAAGTTGGCATGTGGCTGGAATGGAGATAAGGTTAACATCCTGGAGCCTGAGGCATACAATGCGCTCAAGGAGAAATACAGTTCACCGCTGGAGGAGGGCGAAGGCCATGACAGATAAAGAGATTAGAGAGATGGAGCGCCGGATAGACGAAGGCATCCGTCTGGCACAGCGTCGCCTCATTCAGCGTGCCATTTTTGATCATCAGGCCTTGGTGTTCTCTCAGAACGGCAAGATTGTCGAGCAGATCCCTGCAGGCAGTCCAGATACTGTCCGCAATACCGATGGCGACCCCATGTATCGTTACCGTTACAAGGTAATGCCTTGATCCGCATTTTCTTCGAAAAACAAGATAAAAGAAAGGGACCTGATGAAGGTGTAAAATGAAATAGATGACTAATTATTTGCCTGTTTCGTAATAAAGAATTACCTTTGTACTGCAAAAATAGTCGAATGGTTTGACTATATTTGCATTAAAAATTAAAGGCCATGGTAATAAAGCGAGACAGATATGTAAATGAGTTGCTGAGCAAACGATGGAACGGGAAGGTGAAAATCATTACTGGCATTAGACGTTGCGGCAAATCATTCCTCCTTTCAATTTTGTATAAGGAATACCTTAAAGATGAAGGAGTTCCAGAAGATTGTTTTGTAGAGATCGCCCTTGATAGAAAGGCTAATGTCAAATACAGGAATCCCAATGAATTGTACGACTATGTGTTAAACCTAACTCAAGATGAGAGCAAGCAATATTATGTTTTCATCGATGAGATTCAACTGTCATTCAAGGTGAAGAATGAGGACGTGGATGAGAGCTTGATTCCTGAGGAGGACAAAGACATGCTCTATACAACGTTCTATGATATTCTGAACGACTTGATGGCAAGAAGCAATCTTGATTTGTATGTGACAGGCTCAAACTCAAAAATGCTGTCAAAAGACATCGTCACGAATTTCCGTGACCGTGGGACGGAAATCAAGGTATATCCGCTATCGTTTAAAGAGTTTTATGCCGTTTCAGGATTGGAGAAGGCAGATGCTTTGGAAGAATATCTAATGTATGGTGGTATGCCGTTGGCAGTCATCGAGAAAGATGAAACAGAAAAGCGCAAGTATCTGGCGGGGCTACACAGGAATGTGTACATCAAGGATATTGTGGAACGGTACAAGCTAAAGGATGATGAGGTACTTGAAGCGTTGATTGACTCGCTATCATCGGCTGTAGGCTCGCTTACCAATCCGCATAATCTCGCTAATGCCGCAGGTACGCTGATGAGACGCAGTACCTCCGACCATACCATCAAGAACTATCTGGATTATCTGCAAGATGCCTACCTGTTTATTGCTGCCAAACGTTACGATGTGAAAGGGAAACGCTACTTTGAGAATACCCAGAAATATTATTCAATGGATCTGGGGCTGAGAAACGCCAAGTTGAATTTCCGCCAGCAGGAGAAAAGCCATTTGATGGAAAATATGATTTATCTTGAACTGATACGTCGTGGTTATAGTGTTGATGTGGGGGTAGTGGAAATAACCCGTGTCAATGAACAAGGTAAGAAGCAGCAGTCACAATATGAGATAGACTTTATCGTCAATACCGGCAAAGAAAAAATCTACATTCAATCGGCTTTGAATGTAGATACAGAGGATAAGAAGAACCAGGAAACGTTCTCATTAAAGAATTCGGGTGACTTCTTCAGGAAGATTGTGATTGTGGATGGCAATACTAAGCAATGGACGGATGAGGACGGCATCATGTATGTCGGTGTCATTCCCTTCCTGATTGAAGATGCTGGACTCGGTTTCTAACAATTCCACGCCGAAGG
>CAMKMK010000048.1 GCA_946413885.1 uncultured Prevotellaceae bacterium | reverse complement strand
CTTTTTGCATGAATACAAGTGACAGAAAGCATCATGAGACATTTTTTTTGTATCTTTGCAAAGAAATACCAGACATCCAACAAAAGAAAAAGAGACAAGACATGAAACAATACATTGTAGGCTTGGGGGAGGCCCTATGGGACGTGTTGCCAGAAGGTGCCAAGCTGGGCGGAGCTCCAGCAAACTTTGCTTATCACGTAGGGCAATTTGGACACAACGCATTTGCTGTCAGTGCGTTAGGTAAGGACGAACTGGGGGAGAAAACCCTTCAGGAGTTCGACTCGAAAGAATTGAAGTACATCATGCCTCGAGTGCCTTTTCCAACAGGTACTGTGGATGTAACCCTTGATACGAATGGCGTGCCCAGCTACAACATCAAGACAGGTGTTGCATGGGATAACATTCCATTTACTCCTGAGATAGAGGAAGCCGCACGTAATTGCAAGGCGGTTTGTTTTGGCACGTTAGCTCAACGAAACGAAGCATCTCATCAGACCATCCAACGCTTCCTGGACGCTACACCTAAAGATTGCCTGAAGATCTATGATATCAATCTACGCCAGAATTTTTACAGCAAGGAACTCATCATAGAGAATTTGAAAAAGGCAAACATGTTGAAAATCAATGAGGAAGAATTAGTCATCCTGAGCGAGATGTTTGGGTATCCTGAGTTGGATGTGGAGAATCAATGTTGGTTGCTGCTGGGTAAGTATGATTTGGATATGCTTGTGCTGACCTGTGGTACAAACGGAAGTTATGTTTTCGTTCCAGGCCAAATGAGTTTCCAGATGACTCCCAAAGTGAAGGTTGCCGACAGTGTAGGAGCCGGCGATTCCTTCACAGGAGCATTCACGGCAGCTATTCTGGCAGGTCAACCCATCGAGAAGGCTCACAAATTAGCTGTCGAGGTAAGTGCTTACGTTTGCACTCAGAATGGGGCTATGCCTAAACTACCCGCAGAACTAATTGCCAGTATTCAATGATTCGTAAACGTTGAGGACGTTACGAATGGATGTTTCAGCATCCTGAAGCATGTGAGGAGAACCAAAATGCTCCACAGAGAACCATCCTTTGTACCCATGTTTGACGAGTTGCGAGATAACGTCATTCAAAGGCACTAAACCCGTTCCAACGGCTGGTGATTTCTCGTCACGAAGAGCTACACGATCTTTCAGATGAACGTGTTTAACACGCTTACGGAAGTGTTTCAACGCCTGAAGGACATCCTCGCCACAATAGAGATAATTGCCTGTATCGAAAGTATGTCCCAAACGTTTGGCGGCTTTGAACATCCGATCGAGAGCTTCTATATTATAACAAGGAGAACGAGGATTGTCGTAGTCCTCAATCGTCACTTCAAGTCCTTCCTGATAACCTTTGCGTGAAAAAAGGTCTATTCCTCGAAGGACAACATCGAGAAGCTGCTCAGAACCTTGTTCAGGAAGCAA
The DNA here is from genome assembly GCA_946413885.1 of uncultured Prevotellaceae bacterium. Lineage (GTDB taxonomy): Bacteria > Bacteroidota > Bacteroidia > Bacteroidales > Bacteroidaceae > Physcousia. The sequence goes on along the minus strand of CAMKMK010000048.1, from coordinate 11,515 downwards.
TCCAGGCACCACCAGCACACGAGGAAAATTGTGTTGCTTTATAAAGGACAAGGTCCGACTCTCCAACTCAGTCTGATTACCCTTCGTATAATCAATGTATGCAATGGCTGAGGCATGCTCAAATCCCAGTTCGTCAAGCACTTGCATATCTTCCAGGTTAATGGTGATCCACACATCGATACCTGTATATCCCAATGTCTTGACTCGTTGAGCCGCTTCACGGAATGAGATGTTTTCCTGATGCGCAATCTCATAAATATGGTCAGCAAAAATGGAAACACGAGGCGTGATGGGTTTGCGTGCACTTAGCGAAAGGATAACAAATAGTGCGGTCAAAGTCAATATTTTACGCATAATGAGTGGGTATTTGTTTGTCGGGTAATTTATACATACCTTGGCAAAGATACAAAGAATATCATCATCTTCAAAAAGATAAGAAGAAAAGTTTAGAAATTGAAAGGAAGAAATTGAAAAATCATTATCGGCATTATGTTTAGAACGGCTTGAATATATACTGCTAGAATATCAGAAAAAGGAGAAAAACACAACTAAAACACGATTTGATGACGTCATTAAAGAAAAAAGATGTATATTTGTGCATGTTAAAGCAGAAAAACAATCAAAAATAGAAAAATCAATGAGAAGATTTATCGTATTACTTTTTGCAATGTACGCTCTATGTACATTTGCTTGGGAAAGAGAAACAATCTGGCCGAAGGGAAAGATGCCTAATCGCCAGGATCAGCAGATTGCCGCTATGACTGACGAGGCAGGTAAAGCGGACTTCAAGGCTGACGATCATCGTGTGGCTTATCTGGAATGGTATGAGAAACCTGATAATCCCAATGGGAGTTGCATGATTCTTATAAGTGGTGGTGGCTACTATACCTGTTGCGACGTAGGTTTGATCAAACTCTGGCATGAAACACTCACAAAAGAAGGTGTTCAATGTGTCAATTTCGTTTATCGCACACCTCGTCCCGTAGGTTTACCCATTTATCAAACTGCATGGGAGGATGGTCAACGTGCTGTCAGGATGGTACGTAGCGAAGCAAAGAAGCGAGGATTCGATCCTGAGAAAATCGGTGTGGTTTCCCAATCCGCGGGGTCTCATTTGGCTCTCCTGTTGGCTACCAGTTCGCAAACGCCTGCTTATGAGCCTGTCGATAAACTGGACACGATTCCCTGCCACATCAATTGGGCTATCGTGAATTCGCCCGCATACGCAACCACAGATGGTGAATTGGGAACACCTTCCACTCGTCAGGGATACGGAATCGATGTGAAACTCAGCAACATCTTCAAGTTCGACAAGAAGACGTGCCCCATGAGTCTTCATCATGGCGGAGCAGACGAATATTCGCCCTGCTCATCTACTTTGGTTTACAGACAGTTGCGACGCATGAAGATTCCTGCTGAACTTCATCTCTACCCTGATAAACCTCATGGAGCTTACGGTTTCGAGCGCGGCGTAGAATTTCTTCGTCAAATGGGATATTTGGGCGAGCTCGCTCCTGAGGAGGACAACATGCAACGATATCCTAATGATGATGCTCGTGCAGAAAGAATTGAGGAAGACGTATGGCCTGAAGGCAAGATGCCAAATCCACAAGAAGGTCAATGCAAACCCTACATCGAGTGGCATCTTCCCAAAGTATTGAAAACCAAAGCTATACAAATCATTTACTCTGGTGGAAGCTATATGGGAAATGATCCTAACAGTTTCGAGGTAGCTCCTGCCCGCCGTTATCTCAACGAACTGGGCATGACGGTTGTGACGATGCGCTATCGTACTCCTCGCCCATCTCTAGAAAGTGGTCTGGCAAAGCATACAACAGCGTGGCAAGATTTGCAACGTGCCATTCGTATTGTTCGAAGTGAGGCTGCATCCCGCGGACTTGATCCTAACCGCATCGGCATTATGGGAAGTTCTGCAGGCGGACATTTGACGCTCATGGGTGTGACCAGTTCCTTGCATCGTTCCTACCTGCCCATTGATGATATCGACAAACAGCCCTGCAACGTTCAATGGGGAGTGGGTATCTATCCAGCATACGCGTTGACGGATGGTGCGATGGATCCCAACGCTGAAGGAGGCAACGAAGACCGCGATGTGTTAGTTCCTGAGTTCTCTTTCGACCTGAAGACAGCTCCCATGCTTTTCGTTCATGGAGATGCTGATGGATGGGCTGCCATGAATTCCGTCAAGACATGGGAGAAGATGCGTAGCATGGGCGTTCAGAGTGAACTTCACACATTGGCAACACGCAATCATTGTTTCCAGCATACTGCTTCCCCAGGGACAGGAAGCTACACGTATCTCGACCGCATTTGGGAATTCCTAACCGCAAAAGGCTTCAATAAATGAAACGTTTGAATTACATTCTGCTGCTGCTTGGATTTCTGTTTTCAGGAACCAGCAACAGCATCCTTGCTAAGGAGAGTTTCACCCTGAAACGTGGCGTTAATATTGCTCACTGGCTTTCCCAAAGCGCAGCCCGAGGAACACAACGTGACGAGTTCTTTACTGAGAAAGACGTGAAGTACATTGCCTCCTTGGGATTTGATCATATCCGTATCCCCATCGATGAGGAACAGATGTTTGACGAGGCTGGGAACAAAGAGCCAGAAGCATTCGCCCTACTCCATCGCGCCATCAAACAAAGCCTTCAGGAGAACCTGCGTGTAATCGTTGACCTCCACATCCTGCGCTCTCATCATTTCAATGCCAACGAGAAACCTCTCTTTTCCAAGGCTTCTGCCCAAGAGGCTTTCTATGAGTGCTGGAGAAAATTGAGTGCTGAACTGCGCAAATATCCTACCAGTATGGTAGCATACGAACTGATGAACGAGCCTGTAGCTGACGACCCTGAAGATTGGAATCTTATTGCATATACTTGTTATCTGGAAGTGCGAGAGCGCGAGCCTGAACGTGTTATCGTAATTGGTTCCAATCGTTGGCAGAGCTATGATACAGTCAAGGATCTGAAGGTTCCTGAGGGTGACAAGAACATCCTCATCAGTTTCCATTACTACAAGCCATTTCTTCTAACTCACTACAAGGCATCATGGACTGAACAGAAAGACTATAAGGGTCCCGTTCACTATCCTGGCGTTACGGTCAACAAAGACGAATTCGAGGCTTCCTGCCCTGATAATCTAAAGGGCTCCCTGCGTTGGAATACCCAATCCAACTATGATGCCGCTCGGCTGAAAAGCGAATTCCAGGAAGCGGTGAATGTAGCACGTCGATACGGATTGCAGATTTATTGTGGAGAATACGGATGCATGAAGAATGCTCCTGAAGCAGACCGTCTGCGTTGGCATCGCGATATGGAGCAAGTCTTCAACGAGATGGGTATCGCTCGTGCCTTGTGGTGCTATCGTGAGAGCAAGGATGGCTTTGGAATCCTGATGATTAACAATCCAGACGAATCTATGATCAAGGCAATGGGATTAAAGTAATGATAGATAGTAACTGATTGAAAATTAAAGGGAGAGTTTCAAATGTATGAACTTTCCCTTTAATGTTATTTCAAAGTTCTTTTCTTGAACTTCTTTCCAATTATTTCAGTACGTTGCGGCAGAACTCCATACACTTTGCCACTTCCTCTACAGGAGTTGAACCCTGAGGAACTGGATATTCCAATTCTATATCCACATGCTTGGGCCAATCACTCTTTTTACCGTTCTCAGCCAGCAACTGCAGCATCTCAGCAATCGGCGTCTCACCCTGCCCCCAAGGCATGTTCTGATTGGGACGAGCATTCTTTGGACCCGTCTTGTCCTTCATGTGGATCGAGAAGATTCGATCGTGGTATTCGCGGATCACATCGCATGGATTGTTGCCTGTGAAACCAAAATAATGTCCTGCGTCAAAGTTAAGCATCGCTGCCTTGCTGTCACGCAGATAAGCATCAAAACCTGGGAAGTTTGCCTCGCTGGGCTGACCATGATTGTGGAAGATCACATATTTGCCGTATTTCTCAGCAATGGGGCCCACCACCTTGCCACCATTCACGTCCAGTTCAGTCGTGAGGCCTGCCGCTCCAATAGCAGCGCAAGCGCTGAACACATACTCCAGCTGCTCCTTGCTCATGCCTGGATGGGGAGAATACTTCAGGATATGAACATCCACTCCCTGCTGACGGAAAAGCTTACCCAATAGCTTGAATTTCTCCAAAGTCTTCTTCACGGCTGCTGAGTTCAGGTCCCACGTGCCAGGATTCCCAGCAAAGGTTTCTGCCCCATCAGCCATCAGTTCCAAAGAACCTACTCCACCAGCCAACGCAAAGAGCAGTAAGTCGCCAGCACGATTACTTTGATCGCGATAGCTGTAAGTGATTGTACCTATCTGCACACCACGCAGATTCGACATGTTCTTCTTGTTGACACTTGTCTCTGTCAATGAGATCTTGGCGGGTTCCAAAGCACGCATGGGATTCGCTGCCAAGAGTGCTGCTGCAGAAGCTGAGGTCTGCAGGAAAGTTCTTCTGTTCAGTTTCAGAGTCTTCATGTTGATTCTCTTTTTTATGGTTGTTAATGAGTTATCATTCCAAATATCCTCTTCAGGACGACATTTCTCGTAAGTGTGTCCCTTCGTTTTCCATCTGTCATTAGCCTTCTCACGATATATCCTCCACAAATTTACCAAAATAATTCACTCGTTCCTCAAAATCCCCCATTATTTTATCGATTTTTCTGCAAATTCATGCTTTTCGATACGTTTCTGCCTAATTGCATGGTGCATCAGGATAGCGTTTTCTCCCAATAAATTTGCTTTTCTTCAACCAAAACCGTACATTTGCAAACTGAGACATGAATTGGATACATTAATTAAAGTCAAAATAGCAATGAAAAAGTTTCTTGTATTGGTGATTCTTGTGGCAATCGGATATGGCATGTATGTGACAAATCCGCAGGAAGAGGATCATCGCAACAAATTGGGTGAAGTATGGGGCGATGCCCTGCGTGAGAATGTACTTGGGATGAAGGGCAAAATCTTTGGAGGGAAGATTGGCGACAAGCTGATTGGAACCACCGTAGCAGGTCTGGCCGAGTATCACAACTATTACCTTTTCAGCACCATGAAACTTCAGGGCACCACCATCTCAGTAGGTGCATTCAATTATGTTTACTGCGGCACCTCAGAACAGGTTTCCGAAACGATTGTCGAGAAGATTCAGGACGCGCTGCAAGGTAACAAGAAGTAGCACACTCTACTTCCCCTACCCTCCTTTCATAACAGCTCTCGAAAACCCCTACTTTTCACGAGAGAAAACACAACACGTTGTGTCCGCGATTTCAACGTGTTGACTTTGCAGTTTCAACACGTTGTGTTTGCCAATTCAACGTGTCGCGTTTTTTCCTTTCATTTTATCTTGCAATTACTCCGAAAACTTGGATGATTCGTATTACCCTGATTACTTGTTTTCATGATAAGATAGATTATGTCGTTTTGTCATTTTTGGCGATGAAAGACTTGCTGATGCCGTCACGTTGATATGCCTAAGATGGATAAAGCGTTAATGTTCATTGTGCAATTGTTCCAATTGTCACGTTACCATTAGTAAGTTTGGAAATAAATCACTATCTTTGTGCAGTAATTACATTGTTTTTCCATGAATCAAATAGGACATAACCATATGAGTATTGACTGCATCGGTATCAAAGACATAGCACGCCAGAAGAATGCGATTGATTCGAATGTTGGAATTGGCATGAAAAAAATCTATAAGGCTCATGTCCTTTATACGAAGGAGAAAAGCCATTTCGAAGTGCTGGAGAATGGCTATGTTGCTGTGGATGCCAATGGACGTGTGACTGGAGTGGCAAAAGATTTGGCATCGTTAGATAGCAAGGAGGCAGAGATTATTGATTTCGGCGACCGTCTGCTGATTCCTGCCATGAATGATCTGCATGTGCATGCTCCGCAATATCGCAATCAAGGTATCGCTATGGATCTGGAACTGCTGCCTTGGCTTCAGGACTACACCTATCCTGAGGAAATGAAATATGCCGAACTGGACTATGCAGAGAGGATGTACAGCCGTTTTGTGCGTGACCTGTGGCGCTTCGGCACCATGCGGGCGTGTGTGTTTGCTACGATTCATACAGAAAGTACCCGTCTGTTGATGCGTCTATTCCAGAAGGTTGGCATGGGGGCACTGGTGGGTAAAGTGGCGATGAACCGCAACTGCCCAAAAGGACTCTCAGAGTCGGTAGAAGAAACGATGCTGGGCTATGAGGCATTGATAGAGGAATTCAACAAGCCGGAAGCTCTTGTGCGCCCAGTTGTTACACCCCGCTTCATTCCTTCTTGTACGCCAGAGATGCTCCACGCTTGTGGTGAACTGGCTGCCAAATATCAGTTGCCCGTTCAGTCACACCTCTCTGAGAACAAAGACGAGATAGCTCTGGTGCAGACGCTGGAGAAAGAGAGTACCTGCTATGGCGACGCTTATAACCGCTATGGCCTCTTTGGACAGACACCTACCGTGATGGCACATTGCGTATGGACTGAGGGTGAAGAGATGGAACTAATGAAACGGAATAACGTGATGGTCGCTCATTGTCCTACGTCGAATCTCAACGTATCGTCAGGTATGGCTCCTATCCGACAGTTCATCGACAAAGGGCTGCACGTAGGACTCGGCAGCGACATTAGCGGCGGCCATGACTTGAACATCTTCCGAATAATGGTTTATGCGATACAGGTGAGCAAGATGTACTATCAGCAGAATCATCAACGATCATTTCTCACCCTTTCTGAAGTGTTCTGGCTCGCCACAAAGTCAGCAGGGAGTTTCTTTGGTCGTGTGGGAAGCTTCGAACATGGCTATGAGTTCGATGCTCTGGTCATCAATGACAGCAATCTGAATCACGACAATTATTCTTTGCTGGAACGATTAGAGCGATACATCTATCTGGGTGATGATCGCCAAATCGAGCATCGTTTCTGTCGTGGAAAAGAAATCAAGGAACCAAGGATTAGTTGATAGTTTACAGCTTATTGGTCATAACATGTCCTACCTTTCGTAATCGCTTTTTGAAAGACAGACTATAAGGGGAAAATGCTTAGATGCCCTCAAATTCGACATCGCTTTTTGCTTTGGCAAAAGCTGGTTGGAGGACATAGCGTCTTTCGCCCTGGTCGAGACGTGCTTTAGCAGCCAACTGGCCGATGGGGCTCTCTGGATTGCGTCCCACATCTATGATTAATCCGCAACGTGTATCTGAAAAAGAGGTCAGCATAGCCACATCACCATTGCTGTCCCCACCCACAAGGACTGGACCTTTATCATTATAATAAGGTGCGATGAGGGTCTTGATGCATTCCACCTTGCCTGTAAGCATGGGTTGAGGATAGGTGGTATCATAAATGGCTTCCATACGTTCAGATGGCACAAAACGGAGACCATAGACACGATCTGGACTGAGTCCCAATCCACGTACTGAATCACATGCCAACACTTCCACAATCAATTCCAAAGAAGCGGAGCACACATAAGTATCAATACCATTCTGATTAAGCACTTGGTAGAGGTCACGTGTCTCTTGCGGCAAATAGATGCCCTTCTCCACAGGTCCGCCCCATTTTCCATCAGGCGAAATCCATTTTTCTACTCTCAATTTATCAAGTCCTAATTGATCATCGATGGCATCGCTGACAAGCGATCTGGCTTCCTGATCGGTCATACCCGACATAAGACCAGGCATCCATGCGTACCATACTTCTTCAGGAAAGGTTTGGCTAAGAGCATCCAGATATGAGATGAAACGTGCACGGAAATCCAGATATTCATCACTCTGATGCACCTGATCCAAGGTCTCACCAGACTCCAAACGGGCCGAAAGATGATTATATTCTTCTTGAAGAACTGATCCCATCTGGGCCGATGAGATACCAATCTCGTTAAGTGGAGCATCGACATCGCTTAGGCCGTCCAGAAATGCATGAGCAGGAGCATCGGCAAAGCGCAACTGCTCGATTTGATAAACCATCAGGGCATTGGAAATATCGTGAACGATGGTGGTCTTGTCGAAGTCGAACACAGCATAGTTCCCATGATCCTTGCAATCATCAATCAGATTAGTAAGGGTGTTGTACACAGTTGAATCCCATGCTCCCTGAGGAAGGGCTTCCTGAGATGTTGGTACATACTTGTGACGACAAAGAATGAATAAAAGACACAAGAACAGACACCCAAGAGCAAGGCAAACCTTAAACCATGGGGTGAATAAAATGGAACGTGAAGTGTTTTTGCTCATTTCTTCATTCTGCTGGATAGTTTATCGAGCATATCAACTGTCATGCTGGCAAGATCATACTGAGGAGTCCAACCCCACTCCGCACGAGCACAACTATCGTCGAGTTTGTCAGGCCAACTATGCGCAATAGCAGCCTTGAGAGGATCCACATCGTAAATCATTTGGAAATCAGGACAATGTTTGCGAATTTCCGCATAAACAGTCTCTGGAGCAAAACTCATGGAAGCAATGTTGAAACCATTGTGATGAACCAACTTGGTTGGGTCTGCCTCCATCAGAGAGATAGCGGCATGTAGAGCGTCAGGCATATACATCATGTCCATCAAGGTTCCCTCAGGAATAGGACATACGAATTTCTCACCACGAACAGCGCTGTAATAAATATCAACTGCATAATCGGTAGTGCCACCACCTGGAGGAGTAACGTAAGAAATGAGACCTGGGAAACGGACGGAACGAGTATCAACACCATAGCGAACATGGAACCAATCAGAAAGCAACTCAGTGGTGACCTTGCTGACTCCATAGATGGTGGTGGGACGCTGGATAGTGTCCTGGGGAGTCATCCAATGAGGAGTGGACTCGCCAAAAGAACCAATGGAGCTGGGAGTAAAGACTTGAAGATGATGTTCACGGGCAATCTCGAGTATATTCCACAATCCATCAATACCTATCTTCCACGCCAACTCAGGTTTGTTTTCAGCTACCACAGACAGGAGGGCAGCCATATTGAAAATAGTGTCGATATTATATTTCTTAACCAGTTCTGCAATCTGCTGACCATTGGTGACGTCACATTCGGCACAAGGACCACTTTCGAGAAGTTCGCCATGTGGTTCTGCCCCACGGATATATCCAGCAACAACATGATTACCGCCATAACGACGGCGCAACTCGGGTGTAAGCTCTGAACCAATCTGGCCAGTAGATCCAATAACAAGGATGTTCTTCATAAAAAAGTATTCTTTGCGATTTTTGGTTTCACAACATGAGAGGCATGTACAATCCCCACAACATTCATTACTTTTATTAAGCAAAATTACCTCTTTTTTTCAGTATGAGTAGAAAGTAAATGTTTAAATATTTTTAAATTCGGCTCTCAATTTAAAATTTTGTCCATCTGAATGAATGGTGCTGGAAAAAAAATCATTTATTTTGCAGAAAGGAAACTCTAAAAAAACATTACTATGTACGGAAAAATAAAAGAACATCTGAGTGAAACATTAGCTGGATTGAAAGAGGCTGGATTATATAAGGAAGAAAGAATCATAGAGAGTCCTCAGGGTGCGTCTATCCAAGTGAAGGGCAAGGAGGTACTTAACTTTTGTGCAAACAACTATTTGGGACTTGCCAACAATCCTCGACTGATACAGGGGGCTAAGAATATCATGGATCGTCGTGGATATGGTATGGCCTCTGTACGGTTCATTTGTGGCACAATGGACATCCATAAGGAACTTGAGGCCGCTATCTCTGATTACTTCAAAACGGAGGACACCATCCTTTATGCTGCCTGTTTTGATGCAAATGGAGGTCTATTTGGTTCCATTTTGGACGAGAATGATGCCATCATCAGTGATGCATTAAATCATGCCAGCATCATCGACGGAGTGCGTCTGTGCAAGGCTAAGCGCTACCGCTATGCTAATGCTGATATGGCAGAACTTGAAAAATGTCTGCAAGAGGCTCAGGCCCAGCGATTCCGCATTATCTGCACGGATGGAGTATTCTCAATGGATGGTAATGTGGCTCCCATGGACAAGATCTGCGATTTGGCAGAAAAGTACGATGCTTTGGTGATGGTGGATGAGAGTCACAGCGCAGGCGTTGTAGGTGAAACAGGACATGGAGTAAGCGAACTATGCAAGACCTATGGACGTGTAGACATCTACACAGGAACCTTAGGGAAAGCTTTTGGTGGTGCTTTGGGAGGTTTCACAACAGGCCGCAAGGAAATCATCGATATGTTGCGTCAGAGTTCACGTCCTTATCTGTTCTCCAACTCTTTGGCTCCTGGCATCATTGGCGCCAGTTTGGAGGTCTTCAAGATGCTGAAAAAGGACACCTCGCTCCATAACAAACTGATTGAGAACGTAAACTATTTCCGCGACAAGATGATGGCTGAGGGATTTGACATCAAGCCCACCCAAAGTGCCATCTGTGCAGTGATGATTTACGACGCACCTATGGCTGTGAAATTTGCAGACCGTATGCTCAATGAGGGCATTTACGTGACAGGCTTCTGCTATCCTGTGGTACCACAAGGACAGGCTCGCATCCGCGTACAGCTTTCTGCCGCCCATAACCGCGAGCAATTAGATAAATGTATCGCTGCTTTCATTAAGGTAGGCAAGGAATTGGGATTGAAGAAGTAACAACGATATTAAGAGGTGGCACGTGGGTGTTGCCTCTTATTTTTATCATTTTGTCTAACATTCGACAAGCATTCTTTATGCAAGAAAAGGAACGTATTGTTTTTGTGGATTACATTCGCGTAGTAGCGTGTTTTCTGGTAATGCTAGTGCACGCAAGTGAAAATTTTTATGGTGCTGATGCATCTGGTTTGGCAGGAAACGTTTCTCAGTTGGCGAATGAATCCAACCGTTTCTGGGTTGCTTTCTATGATGGAGGTGTAGCACGCACATGTGTTCCTTTATTTATTATCGTTTCGGCCTTTCTTCTGGCTCCCATGAAGAAAGGAATCACTATGGGACAGTTCTACAAGCATCGTTTTGCCCGCATCCTGCCTCCCATGTTCTCCTTCCTATTGCTATACACGTTTCTGCCTCTTGTATGGGGTGGCATGACTTGGGAGCAGAGTATGAACGACCTGAAGATTCTTCCCTGGAATTTCACATCGATGTGTGGACATCTGTGGTTCTTTGGTCCTCTGATTTCTTTGTATCTAATAATTCCTGTCATATCACCCTGGTTGGAAAAGGCCTCTGCTAAGGAAGAAAAAATTTTTGTTGGCATCTTTCTACTTTCTTCCCTAATGCCCTGGCTACGCATGTTTGTGTGTCCAGAACTGTGGGGCGAATGTTTTTGGAATGAATTCCACGCTTTGTGGTATTGCGCTGGTTACATCGGTTATCTGGTGATGGCCCATTATATTCGAGTTCATTTGACCTGGAATCGACAAAAAAGACTGGTTATGGGAACCATTTGTTTCTTGGCAGGTGCCATTTTCACTGCTTGGAGCTTCTGGTGGCGAGGGGAACCTGGATTGCTGATAGAAACTCCT
>CAMKMK010000047.1 GCA_946413885.1 uncultured Prevotellaceae bacterium | reverse complement strand
CATGAATAGGATGCTGAGAACACATGCCGCCAGGAGAAGGATGAAGGTCCAGTTCCATCCAGCACTTTGTGCTACGTATCCGATAACGCTGTTTGCGAGGATCGCTGTGCCAAAGAAATAGCCAAAGAAACCTGTGAGTCCAGCAGCCGTCCCAGCTGCATTCTTGGGAGCCAGGTCGAGGGCTTGTACTCCAATGAGCATGACGGGGCCGTAGATGAAGAATCCTATGCCAATGAGGCTCAGGATGACGATGTTGATGTTAGGCGTTTCCAGCGAAGATGCATACCAATAGAGGCCGATGAAGAGGGCGACGAAGAGCATGAAGATAATGGTGGGCATAGCTCGACGGCCTTGAAACATCTTGTCGCTCACGATGCCGCAGATGATGGTGCCAGGTATGGCTGCGTACTCGTAGGCGAAATAAGCCCAGCCGGCTGAAGTGAGGTCAACTCCTTTGTCGCTGAGCAGGGTGGGAGCCCAATCGAGACAGCCATAGCGGACCATATAGACGAAAGCATTGGAAATAGCTATGAACCAGAGGTATTTGTTGGGGAGAACGTACTTGAAGAAGATGTCGCGAACGGGAAGCACTTCTTCTGCCTTTTCGGAATAACCCTCTGGATAGTCATTGCGCCACTTCTCGACAGAGGGGAGACCACAGCTCTGTGGAGTGTCGCGCAGCAGACAGTAGGCGATGAGGGCGATGAGGATGGCTGTGGCGGCAGGGAAGAGATAGGTGCCTGCCAGGAAATAGAGATTCTCGTGGGTGCCGTAGAACCAGCTGCCAAACCATACGGCGCCATAGGTCGCCATAGGTCCGACGAGACCTCCTCCCACGTTGTGTGCACAGTTCCAAATGGACATCATAGTGCCTCGCTCTTTTTGGGAGAACCAATGCGTCATCACGCGTCCGCAGGGAGGCCAGCCCATACCGTTGAACCAACCAACGAGGAAGTTGAGGACGCCCATAAGGATGATGGCGAGGGACGTGCGCTCAGGGTGATTCAAAAGGTCGAGGCCCGTGATGGGAACCACCATGAATGCCATCGTGACGGCTGCCAGAATGAGCCCCAATGGCAGGAACTTTCGCACATCGCTGCGGTCTGAAATGGATCCCATGAGGAACTTGCTGAGGGCATAAGCGACTGCATTCATGCCAAGAACAGTACCCAGTTCTCCCTTGGTGATACCAAACTGCTCGAGCATTGGGATGGCCATCGTGAAGTTCTTGCGGACGATATAGAAAGCTGCGTATCCGATGAAGGCACCAGCAAAGACCTGTAGGCGCAGTCGACGGTATTTGGCGTCTGCTGCAGGGCCACTCTCCTCAGCCTTGAAGGCGGGAGGTGCCAGGAATCCTTTTCTCAATTCGTTATTCATAGCATTTGAATGTGGAACGTATGTTCGTGTTAGACTTCGTGTTGCGATAGAATGTGACAAACCAGTCGTCAAGTTTTTACAAAATTATGTATTTTATGTCATTCGAAGGGGACTTTGTGTGAATTAAGTGTGAGATGAATGAAGAATTTTAAAAAAAAGACATTTTGTTTTTGCCAGTTTGAGAAAAAGTCGTACCTTTGCACGCCGATTATTATCAAAAGGGGCGAAATGTGCCTCTGTTGCACGTGTGAATAGTCCGTTCTTTGGCCAGGCGGATGGTTCGTGAATCGTGTGAGAAAGAACTTAGTAGAATAACAAAAACAAACGAACAAAGAATGGATACTTTGAGTTACAAGACCATCTCTGCCAACAAGGCAACTGTGAACAAGGAGTGGGTTGTAGTGGATGCTACAGACCAGGTCCTGGGTCGTCTGGGCAGCAAGGTGGCAAAATTATTGAGAGGTAAGTACAAGCCTGAGTTTACTCCTCATGTTGACTGTGGTGACAACGTGATCATCATCAACGCAGAGAAAATCAAGATTACAGGTAAGAAGATGACTGAGAAGATCTATTACTCTTACTCTGGTTATCCTGGCGGTCAGAAGCAGGCTACTCCTGCCAGTATCCTGGCTAAGCCCAATGGTGCAGAGAAACTGATCCGCAAGGTAGTGAAGGGTATGCTCCCCAAGACAAAGCTGGGTGACAAGATCCTGCATAATCTCTACATTTACGAAGGTAGCGAGCACAAGCAAGTGGCTCAGCAACCCAAGGCAATAGATATTAACCTCCTAAAATAATAAACGATGGAAGTAGTAAATGCATTAGGTCGCCGCAAGAGCGCCATCGCTCGCATTTATGTTAGCGAGGGAACAGGTAAGATTACCATCAACAAGAGAGACTTGGTTGATTACTTCCCCAGCACTATACTGCAGTATGTGGTAAAGCAACCTCTGAACACGTTGGATGTTGCTGAGAAGTATGACATCAAGGCGAATCTGCAAGGTGGTGGTTTCACTGGTCAATCTCAGGCTCTGCGTCTGGCAATTGCCCGCGCATTGGTGAAGATCAACGCTGAGGACAAGAAGGCCCTGCGTGCAGAAGGCTTCATGACTCGTGACAGTCGTGAGGTAGAGCGCAAGAAGCCAGGTCGTCCAAAGGCACGTCGTCGTTTCCAGTTCAGCAAGCGTTAATATACAGATTTGCTGTTCTCTGCCTTCTACCTTATTTATTTTATTATGGTGTTGCAGAGATATTTGGAAAGAATCGGCAAAAAGTTTAGTATCTAAACCCTTTCGACTTCGGCTATCAGAGAGATGAACGGCGAATTACCAGAGGGTTGGTTCTAATCAGAAAGAATACAAAAAGAAAGTAAACAAACAAAAAAAAGAAAAGAACAAGATGTCAAGAACAAATTTTGATACATTGTTGGAGGCTGGATGTCATTTCGGCCACCTGAAGAGAAAGTGGAATCCCGCTATGGCTCCTTACATTTTCATGGAGCGCAATGGCATTCATATCCTGGACCTGCACAAGACCGTCGTTAAGCTCGACGAGGCTGCAGAGGCTATGAAGCAGATTGCAAAGAGCGGCAAGAAAATCCTCTTTGTTGCTACTAAGAAGCAAGCAAAGCAGATCGTGGCTGACAAGGCTACCTCTGTGAACATGCCCTACGTGATCGAGCGTTGGCCTGGCGGTATGCTGACCAACTTCCCCACCATCCGTAAGGCCGTGAAGAAAATGGCCAATATTGACAAACTGACTGCTGACGGTACCTTTGGCAACCTGAGCAAGCGTGAGATCCTGCAGATCACTCGCCAGCGTGCCAAGTTGGAGAAGAACCTGGGTTCTATCGCTGACCTGACCCGTCTGCCTGCTGCTATCTTCGTTGTTGACGTATTGAAGGAGCAGATTTCCGTACGCGAGGCTAACCGCTTGGGTATCCCCGTATTCGGAATCGTTGACACCAACTCAAATCCTGATAACATCGATTTCGTAATTCCCGCCAACGATGATGCCAGCAAGAGCATCGAGGTTATCCTGGATGTATGCTGTGCTGCAATCGCAGAGGGTATCGAGGAGCGCAAGGCTGAGAAGGTTGATGCTGAGGCAGCTGCTGAGCAGGAAGACCAGCCCGTAAAGAGAGGCCGTCGCAGTGGTAAGGCTCGCGAGGAAGAGGAAGTTGCAGAGGCACCTGTAGAAGAGGCTCCTGAGGCTCCCGCTGAAGAAGAGACTTCCGAAGAACCTGCTGAAGAGGCTGACGCAGAGTAATATTATTATACATTATTAAAAAACAACTTATCTCTTATGACTGAACTCAGAAGGGCAATTTCCCTTCCGGGTAGGTCAGGGGAGATCAAAAAATACTTGTACGATATGGACGTTACAATGACTGATATCAAGAAGCTCCGCGAGATGACGGGAGCTGGTTTGGCTGACTGCAAGAAGGCTTTGGCTGAATCTGAGAATTTCGACGGTGCTATCGCATATCTTCGCGAGAAGGGTAAGGCTGTTGCTGCCAAGCGCAGTGACCGCGAGGCTTCTGAGGGTTGCGTTTTGGTAAAGACAGAGAATGGCTTTGGTGCTATCATTGCTCTGAAGTGCGAGACCGACTTTGTTGCCAACAATGCTGATTTCATTGCTTTGACAAAGCAGATTCTGGATGCAGCTGTTGCCGCCAAGGCTAAGACTTTGGATGAGGTGAAGGCTCTCACTCTGGATGGCGTTACCATCGCTGATGCTGTGGTTAACCGCAGTGGTATTACTGGTGAGAAGATGGAGTTGGACGGTTATTCTGTTATCGAGGCAGAGAACATCTATACCTACAATCACATGAACCGCAACGGCCTGTGCACTATGGTTGCTTTGAACAAGGATGTTGATCCCTCTGTTGGCAAGAATGTCGCCATGCAGATTGCCAGTGCTGCTCCTGTTGCCATTGATGAGACAGGTGTACCCCAGTCTGTTAAGGACAACGAGATAGCTGTTGCTATCGAGAAGACAAAGGCTGAGCAGGTTCAGAAGGCTGTAGAGGCTGCCCTGAAGAAGGCAGGCTATAACCCCGCTCACTTTGATTCTGAGGATCACATGGAGAGCAACCAGACCAAGGGTTGGATTACAGCCGAGGATGTTGCTGCTGTTAAGAAGATTATCGCTGAGGTTAGCGCTGAAAAGGCTGCAAACTTGAACGAGAACATGATTCAGAATATCGCTAAGGGTAGATTGAACAAGTTCTTGAAGGAGAATTGCTTGTTGAGCCAGGAGTACATCTGGGACAAGAATTTCACTGTTGCTTCTTATCTCCAGTCTGTAGACAAGGAGTTGACCGTTGTTGATTTCAAGCGTTTCACTCTCCGTGCAGAATAAGTAAGACTTACAGATTACACACTTGATAGAGAAAAAGTGGACCTATTGGTTCACTTTTTTTTGTGTGTATTTGCGCTCTTCACTCGTTTTCCGTAACTTTGACTTCGTCGAAGTTTCTCCCGCTCGAGAAAACTCAAAAACATTCTTGGTTTTCTGCTCGCTTATTCGTAACTTTGGACCGATTTTAGAAGAAAATGAAGATATTTGGTATAGGAATGAACTATGTGGAGCACAATAAAGAGCTCGATGGTTCGTTATATAAACCAGAGGCACCCGTGATTTTCACCAAGGCTGACTCTGCGCTGCTAAGCGGTGGGAAACCCTTTTTCATCCCTTCGTATACCCAGCAGTGTGACTACGAGACAGAATTGGTGGTTCGCATCAGTCACTTGGGCAGAAGCATTCCTCAGCGGTTTGCTCATCGCTACTACCAGGAAGTGACGGTGGGGATTGATTTCACAGCACGTGATATCCAGCGTAGTTTACGTCAGAAGGGACTTCCCTGGGATCTGTGCAAAGGGTTTGACGGAAGTGCTGTAGTGGGCGACTTCATTCCTTTGGACCAGTTGGGTGACGTGCAGAATCTGCACTTTCATCTGGATATAAATGGAAAGACTGTGCAACAAGGATTTACTGGTGATATGCTCTACAAAGTGGATGAACTGGTGAGCTACATCAGTCAGTTCTTCACTCTGAAAACAGGCGACCTGATATACACTGGTACTCCAGTAGGTGTGGGACCCGTCCATATCGATGACCATCTGGTGGGTTATCTGGAGGACAGGAAAGTGATGGAGTTTAATGTGAAATAGAAGATGTGCTTGCTGCGATGACAATAACGTGGAGAAAAAAGATGCGATGAAGAGATACATTACATACATACTGTTGCTTTTGGTGATTCTTCCCTCCTCAGGAAGAGCATCGACAAAGGAAGAAACAGAGAAAGCGAAGTCCACCTTTACTACCCTCGACTGGACGGAGCTGCAGATAGATTCGATGCTGCCTATCTATACTGAGGTGGTTCCCTTGGAGACTGATTACCGTTTCTATGACTATGTTGTTCTGTTGGAATACCCTGAGTATGGTTCGCTCAACAAGGCTGAGGAGAAGATTGTAGAGCAATTCAAAGAAAGGGTAGGTGAAGCCATCAAGGTTGAGACACACGTGGGTGTGGATCGTCGTCAAGGTTTTTTGGACATTTCCTTCATCCCCATTATCCGTAGGGATGGAGCCTATAAGAAACTCCTCAGTTGCCGAATCACCATTCAAGCCAATCCCAAAGCCTCTGTGCCTCGCAAGGTTCCCTCCAGTTCATCTCGCTACGCTGATCATTCTGTGTTGAGTAGTGGTACTTGGGTAAAGATCAGCATCACAGAGGATGGCATCTACAGCTTGACTCGCAGTAGCTTGCGGAGAATGGGATTCTCGAATCCAGACAAGGTTCATCTCTATGGTTATGGTGGTTATCGACAAAACGAGTTGATAGATGCTGACAAGGACTTCGATGATTTGGAGGAAATCCCTCTTTACAAGCAAGGTGAAAACTTGCTCTTCTGGGGTAATGGCCTGACCTATTGGGACGGCAATACCCGTGTGGTGAATCACTATGCCAATCAGGCTTGTTATTTCTTGACGGAAGGTGATGCCAATACCATTATCGAAACCATTGCCCAATCCGATGGGACAGCCGACACCGTCTATACAACCTTCCCATCGCATGTGCTCTATGAAAAAGACGAATATGCGTGGTACTGGGGCGGAAGGAATCTATATGAGAGCGTTAACTACGGCAACAGTAATTCCCATACTTACAAGTTGACCACTTCCAATTCGGCAGGAAATGAACTGCTGACAATCAGTTTCTCAGCAGGAGCCAGCACAGCGACTACCCTGCAGGCCAACGTGAATGGAACAGACATGAGCGAGACTATGTCAATGTCAGCTCTTGGTAAATATACTTATGCTACTCTGGCCACTCGTACATTCGATGTAAGCAAGTTGGCTGATGGAAACAGTTGGACGGTACGCCTGACCAGCACTTCAGGCAATGATGCTCGATTGGATTATCTTGCCCTCCATTATGACAGAAAGATTGTTCCCACCAACGAGGAAGGTTTTGTTGCCTTTTCCCAAACTGGCAGTTCAACTTCAGAATTTGATGTCATTTGTGACCCAAGCAATGTTCAGGTAATGCGGGTGGGACAACGAAACGATCCAGCCGTCTTGATCAAAGGAACTAATAAGGATGGCAACACGTTGAGCATTACTGTGGATGATCCCACCCGTCGTTATGTGGCTTTCGACACGACCCATAGCTTCCCTGAACCTACTTATGTGGGTGCTATCGAGAACCAAGACCTGCATTCCTTGGACAGCCTGGATATGGTCATCATCATCCCTACGAGTGGAAAGATGAAGCAACAGGCACAGCGCTTGGCGGCTGCCCATCTTTATTATGACAGTTTGCGGGTAGGCATTGTTCGTGCTGATCAGATCTATAATGAATTCAGTAGTGGAACGCCTGATGTCACAGCTTATCGACGTCTGATGAAGATGCTCTACGATCGAGCTGAGAAGGAAGCGGATGCTCCCCGTTATCTGCTCCTGATGGGCGATGCTGCATGGGATAACCGTATGGTCAGTACAGCGTGGCGAAATTATAACCCTGATGACTATTTGCTTTGCTACGAGAGTGAGAACAGTTACAGCGATACTCGCTGCTACGTGATGGAGGATTATTTCGGTTTGCTCGACGATGGTGAAGGAAATAGACTGCTTCGAGACAAAACAGACCTTGGCGTGGGACGTTTCCCTGTAGTGTCTGCTTCAGAAGCTAAGATTATGGTGGACAAGACTATCAGTTACATGAGTCGCCAAAATGCTGGCAGCTGGAAGAATGTGGTGTGCATGATGGGTGATGATGGAGACGAGAATGAGCACATGAAGTATTGCGATGATGTGGCAAAACGCATCAAATCAGATAATCCTGAAATAGAGATCCGCAAAGTAATGTGGGATGCCTATACCCGTGTAAGTACTGCACGAAGCAATACTTATCCTGAGGTGAAAGCTCTGCTGGCCAAACAGATGAAGGAAGGTGCGCTGGTAATGAACTATACTGGACATGCCAGCACTTACACCTTGTCTCATGAGTTTGTACTGAATCTGGAGGACTTCGAAGCCTTCAAAAGCAATAACCTTCCCCTCTGGGTCACTGCAGCTTGTGATGTGATGCCTTTCGATGGCCAGTCTGCCAACATTGGTGAGACGGCTGTGTTGAACGCGGGAGGTTCCGCTGTAGCTTTCTATGGAACCACACGTACAGTGTATGCCAACCAGAATTTAACGATGAACCGCTTTTTCATGAAATATCTTTTTGGTGTGGATGATCATGGGCAACGATATCGTTTGGGTGACGCAATCCGCTTGGCCAAGAGAGATATTATTACAGATGGTTTTGAATCTGGATTTGAGGAGAACAAACTGCACTATGCCCTTTTGGGTGATCCAGCTTTGGTCATGGGGGCTCCATTGCAACGTGTCGTGTTGGACAGCATCAACGGTCAGGTTGTCTCCAGCGTGAATCCGATTGGATTGAAGGCAGGCAGCAAAGTGAATATGAGTGGACACATCGAGGACAGTGAAGGTAATATGATTCCTGATTTCCAAGGAGTTCTCTCTGCTCGTGTTTACGACAGCGAGGAGACTGTGACATGCAAAAACAATGCAAAAGCTTCCACTCCCTTTACTTTCTTAAGCCGTGAAGATGTTCTCTATAATGCTCAAGACAGTATTCTGGCAGGTAAATTTGAACTGACTTTCACTGTGCCTGTGGACATCAACTATAGTGACGAGAAAGGACGTATTGTCTTTTATGCCATCAATGATGCCAAGACTGTGGAGGCCAATGGATACAGCGAGGATTTCATTCTGGGTGGTGTGAGCGATGAAATAGACTCCGATACTATTCCTCCCTTCATCTATGCCTTTCTCAACAACGAAGACTTCCAGGATGGCGATGAAGTGAACTCAGAGCCCTATTTCGTGGCTTTGTTGCAGGATGAGAGTGGAGTGAATGTGAGTGGGAATGGAATCGGTCACGACCTGATACTTTGTGTGGATGGACGGGCTGATCGCACCTATAATCTGAATGACAATTACGTGGCTGACTTTGGAAACTACACTCGTGGAATTGTTACTTATACCATTCCCACCTTGGAAGCCGGCCCTCACTCGCTTACTTTCCGCGCATGGGATGTGCTGAACAATACGAGTTCCATCTCGTTGAATTTTGTGGTGAATCCTGGCATGAAGCCTGAGATTTTGCAACTGGCGGCTAACCCCAATCCAGCGGTTAACAATACCAACTTCCTGATTACTTATGACCGGCCTGGTTCAGAATGCACCTTTACCATTGATGTTTTCGACTTTATGGGACGTAAACTATGGACCCAGAGCGAAACGGGAAGCAGTAGTGGACTTTACGTGATACCCTGGAACTTGACAACTGCATCAGGTGGTAGGCTGGGGACAGGTATCTATCTGTACCGCTGTACCTTGCAGTGTGCTGAAAGCAAAGAAGTGTCAAAAACTCAAAAAATCATTGTTTTGAACAATAAATAGGGCTCATGTGAGTTAATATAGTATATGGGAACAAAATTTTTTCGTAAGATACTTTTCCTGATGGGCTTCCTTGTGATAGGAACCCTAACAGTGAAGGCTCAGGATAAAAAGAACATGTTTAATCCTGTGAATACCAGTGTGACCTCTCTCGCTATTGCTCCAGATGCCCGTGCAGGCGCTATGGGTGACGTGGGTGGCGCTACTGAGGCAGACGTGAATTCTCAGTATTGGAATCCTGCGAAGTATCCATTCAACATTGGTCGAGCAGGCGTTGCTGTCAGTTATACACCTTGGTTGCGTAAGATAGTCGATGATATCAATCTGGCCAATATGACAGGTTTTTATCGAATTGGTGACTATTCCGCTTTTAGTGCATCACTGCGCTTCTTTAGTTTGGGTGAGGTCTTCTTGAGTGACTTTGAAGACATGACCATCAACCCCTATGAGATGGCTATTGATGCGGGTTACAGCCGTATGTTGAGCGAATGTTTCTCAATGGGCGTAAACATGCGTTTTATCTATTCTGACATCAAGTACGACTATACGGCTGAGAGCAGTGCAGGTAAGGCTTTCGCAGCAGATATCGCCCTCTACCGCTTAGGTTACTTTATGGCAGGTAGTCGCGAATGCAGTTTTGGCTGGGGTCTGAACATCAGTAACATTGGTTCCAAGATTTCCTATGGAGGAGACGACAATTCTGAATTCATTCCCACTAACTTGCGTCTGGGTCTGAACTTCACTGTACCTTTCAATGAATACAACAAATTCAGTGTGGCCGCTGATGTCAACAAGATGCTGGTGCCCACTTATCCCAAACAGGAGACTGACGAGTCAGATAATGATTACGAGGATCGTGTACAGCGTGACTATTATGACATCTCGCCTATTGCAGGTATCTTCAAGAGTTTCTATGATGCTCCCAATGGCTTCAAGGAGGAAATGCAGGAGATTCAATGGAGCTTGGGTGCTGAATACACCTACAATGACCGCTTTATGTTGCGTGGAGGTTATCATCATGAGGCTGCCAACAAGGGTAATCGTAAATATTTTACTGTAGGTGCTGGTTTCCACATGAGTGTTTTCTCTGTAGATGCGGCCTATGTCTTCAGTACCAGTCAGACCAATCCTTTGGACCAGACCATGCGTTTTACCCTTGGTTTTGATCTGGATGGCATCAAGGATTTGTTCAGTACGAGGAGAAGGTAAGAAACAGACAGGTAATCATATAGAAAATCCCTTCCTTTGGTACACATCTCAAAAGGAGGGGATTTCTTGTATGATGTAGTTATCTTTGGAAAAGGGAAGAGAGGAAATCTTATGGTTTTTGTATCAGCACTACAGCATAGGCTGAGATGCCCTCTTCTCGACCCGTGAACCCCAGTTTCTCTGTCGTGGTGGCTTTGATGCTGACATCCTCTACCTCAAGGTTCATCACGTTAGCCAAGCATTCCTGCATCTGAGGGATGAAGGGTTTCAACTTTGGACGCTCAGCACATATTGTGGCATCGATATTACTCACCTGATATCCCTTGGTGGCAATCAGCTCAATTGTGTTGCGTAGCAGAATTTTGCTGTCGATATTGAGGTACTTGTCGCTATTGTCAGGGAAATGATAACCGATGTCTCGCATGTTGGCAGCACCCAAGAGAGCGTCGCAGATGGCATGTATCAATACATCGGCATCGCTATGACCATCCAGTCCTAAGGTGTGTTCCACTTTGATGCCTCCAAGCCACAGGTCGCGTCCTTTTACCAGCCGATGGACATCATACCCCATTCCAACTCTTATTCTCATTGTTTCTGTTATCTTTGTTTGATGGATATTACACGTACAGCTTGTTCTCCCTGCCATTCGCCTGCAAAGATGCCACTTTCAGACGTAAAGAAGGCTCCGTAGCCCCAACGCTGATCGTTGCCAAACTCGCCAAACCAGAAGTCACCATTGGAGTAATAGTAAATACCGTAACCATGACGTTTCCCATAATAAGTTTCTCCCACGTACTGCTCTCCATTGGGGAAGTCGATGGTCTCGAAACGGTAAGCATTGACATCCTTGTTCTCCAACAAGTCTTTGTCCTTCCCTCGCAAGATGTATTCAATGTCTCCACCAGTCATGTTGTAAACAACATGGTATTCTGGAGCTCCCACTACGGAGAAACGATTGGCAATGGTAATGCCGAAGAGCAGCTTGTTCTCGCGAAACTTACCTATTACACGTGAACCGTCGAGATTGATAAGCATTCCATAGCCATATAACTGGTTCAGATTGTCCACCTGACCCACATATTGCCCAAATGCCGTATCGATGACCTTACTCTTGTATTTGCCTATTTGGTCAAGGAAGATTTGCTCATAATCGCCTGGAGCAATTTCGTACTTCTCGATGGGAGTAATTTGGGCAGAACAGTACAATGTACATGCTGTCACTATGGCAAAAAACAACTTTCTTTTCATTGGTAATACCCTTTCTTTTTTATTTCTTTCCATACAGCGGGAGCAAGGTCTTCTCCTTGGAATGTTCCCGCTTTTATTTTTTCTCTGATGGCTGTGCTGCTTATGTCCAGTAGGGGAGTGTTGGCGATAAGAATGTCTGCAGGCACATCATTCAATTCGTAACCTGGACGAGGATAGATGATCACACGATGTTTTTTAATAATTTCATCGTGATGGTACCATTGGGGGAAACGTTCCCAATTGTCGGCTCCAATGACGAGCACGAATTCCCGTTCTGGATATTTCTCACGCAAGTGCTCGAGTGTGATAACCATATAGGAGGGACGTGGTAATTTCATTTCAATATCGCAGACTGCAAGGTGGGCTTTCCCTTTGATGGCAAGGCGTGCCAGATGCAGACGTGCTTTGTCGTAGAGAAGCTTATCATCTACTTTGAAGGGGTTTTGAGGTGAAACAAGGAACCACAATTCGTCCACCAACCCCTGTTTTACCAGTGCTTTTCCAAGAGTGGTGTGCCCATTATGAATGGGATTGAAACTTCCTCCGTAGATTCCTGTCACTACCTTCATTCTCATTCGTTTTATTTTTTCAGGAACTCGTTTATCAGACACAAGGCCTCGTTTTCGGCATCCTCCAATATGTCATTCACCACGATGTGGTCAAATCGAGAGGCGAAAGTCAGCTCATAATCCGCCTTGGCCAGGCGTTTCTCTATCTGTTCCATGTCATCTGTGCCACGATTGATCAAGCGTCGTCGTAACTCCTCTATCGAGGGAGGCTGGATGAAGAGACTCATGGCTCGATCTCCATAGAACTCCTTGATGTTGCATCCGCCTTTCACGTCCACATCGAAAACCACGTTTTGTCCTGCCTCTAACTGACGCTCCACCTGTTTTTTCAGGGTACCATAGAATCGATCCTGATAGACCTCTTCATATTCCAAGAATTCATCGTCCTGTATTTTCTGGCGAAACTCATCAGGAGAAAGGAAGAAATATTCCACCCCGTTCTGTTCCGTCCCACGAGGAGGACGGCTTGTCGCACTGATGCTGAATGCCAGTTTCAGTTCTGGATGCTCGTTCATCAGCCATTGTATGATGGTACTCTTCCCACTGCCAGAGGGAGCAGAGAAAATCAACAAGCTTCCCTTTTTCTTTCTTGGAGATGAATCAGTCAGTTTCTTTTGCGTCTTTTTGTTTGCCATTTTGCTATATGTGTTTCATTTATCAGACAATCATGTACTTTTGG
>CAMKMK010000046.1 GCA_946413885.1 uncultured Prevotellaceae bacterium | reverse complement strand
TAACTCCAGTTGGAGTAGATAACCAACATGCCATAATCACGAATACGTTCGAAATCTGTGATCTGGTTGTAGTTCATGCCCGTTTCCCAAGTCCATTCTCCCATTGTGACTTTCTGACAGGATTCATCAGTGAACTGCAGACCATAATCAAATTCAGGGAAATCCGTCCTGTTGTCTGTTTCAACGCTATACCACTGCACAGAAGATCCCATCGTCATTTTGTCGGCTTGCTCTGGAGCTAAGGATTCTCCAAATTCATCGCGGCCTTCTCGTCCCATTCGCCAATCTGCACCTGCCATGAAACCCAGATTTCCATCTCCTGTACAGTCACAAAAGAGTGGAGCTGAGAGACACAATTCCTCGCCCGTACGAATCTGACGTATGATGATAGAGGCAATGGTACCATCGGCTTTCATTTGTGTTTTTACGGCTCGATAATTACGCAGCAGATGGATGTTGGGCTCAGCAGCAATGATGGAATCCTTTTTCCCATCCTCATAATTCTCTGCTGGTTGAGCATTACCCATAGTGGAATGTCCAAACTCACGAAGGAGTCTACCTAAAGCAGGATATGGTTCCATTTCAATCTTACCACCCAAATGGACACGAACCTCAGAGCTGTTGTTCCCTCCTAGAATAGGACGATCATGTACGAGAGCAACCTTCAACCCAAGTCGGGCAGCAGATATGGCAGCACACATGCCACCAATACCAGCTCCCACAACCACCAAGTCATAATGTCCTCCATCAGAGGGAGACTTGGGAAGAGTACCTAAAGTACGTCGAAAACTATCCAGGCTCTCCAAAGAGTTGGAAAGAACAGGATTCTGTTGAGTGGTCAGAAAGACAGCATCACATCGACCATCAAATCCACTTAAGTCTTTCAGCACCAATGTCGTTTCCCCTTTCTCCACTTCTACACTACCAGCATATTGCCACTCCCAACTGGAACCTGTTGTTCCTAACGTGTTGGGAAGCAGTTTTCCGTTGAGTGAGATTTTAAAAGCACCAGGACCTTGCTTTGAAGTCCAGTTTGAAGTCCAGTTGAAAGTTCGTGCATATATTTGATACTTGCCTTTTTTTGTTATCTTGACTGATGTGCTGGCATCTGCTACAGGAACACCCATCCCATGAGCTATCAAATAAGGTGAACCCATGAGATCCATAAACTGCTGGTCTATCTGCCAGCCACCCGTCTGTCGAAAGGACTCTGCTTCTATCAAAATGTCATTTGCCAAGAGGAAGTTGGCCAAACAAAGGGAGCAAATCCCAAGGAAGAATCTTTTCATAATATGGATTATCTGTCTTGAATGAAACCCTCTTTTTCTGTCAAACACCCAATGACTCTCACCTGAGCATTGGGATTCTTGATGGTGATGGGATCTGCCGCAGCATAGCCTTGCATACGGGCACCAACAATTGTTATCGTGAGGGGACGATCGCCCTGCACGCAAATGTAATCATAACTCTTCGCTTTGTTGGTCAACGCTCCATTGTCGCCTGAGAAGCTTTCCACATTGGTCAGAGCAGTATGTCCTGTACCATCTACCAGAATGGGATGAATATCTTCTATTCGCTCGCCAGCATTGGCAATGATACTGCCTTGTGATATTTGCCAGTTGCGGTTTTTCGTGTTGGACCCTCTTTTGTATATCCCTATGGAGACACAATCCAAATTGAAATTGGTGAGCTGTCCGTAAGTCTCGTCTCCCAAATATATTCCTCCAAAGACACCAAAAGTAAAGATATCCATCAGTTGAGCATTATCAGTATGGTCAATCCAATAGGTATAAGTCTTCTGGCGCACCACGCTGTCTATCACATCACGACTGAACGTACGGCCGAATTCGCGCATGTTGGCAGGGTTCACGTGACAATGCAGGACACGAGGTATGTCGTAGCATTTATCAATAGCAATGAACTGACCACTCAAGGGATACCCATAACAATGCTCAAAAAGGATCTGCTCGCAGATATTGTCCTTCCTCGCGCGAAAATCCATCGCCATATATTCTCCATAAAAAGTCAAGCAGGAAAGCGTAACTCCCTCCACAGTTTGCTGAGCCATCTGGATGGTTGGTTTGTAGGCAATAATCTTGCTGGCATCCGTATTGGATTGCTCTGGATACCAGAACTGGATACCACGAATCTGCGTAGCCGATTCCACAGTGATGAAAGCATGTAAAGTGTCTGTAATCAGAAAGAGTGAACCCACAGGATGCTTCCTTCCTACACTGGCTGTTCCTCTTCCTGTAGGGCCGTGAGCGCCAATTAAAGACACATTCTTCTTCAACACAATGCCAGTAGCCACAGGGTATCCCTTTTCGCAAGGCGTAACATAAAGAGCACCCCCACAGACAGACATTTCATCGATGGCCTTCTGGAGACATTCACGGTTCCTCTCAGGTGTGTTTGAAGGCAGTACACCATATTTTTGGATAGAAATCATCTCCTGAGCCCAACAGAAAACAAAGCTGAAGAGAGAGAGAATAAAAAGAAAGTTACGCTTCATGGGGGTCCATTTTTGCAAATATTCACCGGCAAATTTATAACTTTCCTGTTGAGAATCCATGAAATTTTGAAAAAACTATGTCATATCACTTCATTTTCACAAAAAAGATGTATCTTTGCGCCATCTAAGTATGCGCTTGTGGTGGAATTGGTAGACACGCTAGACTTAGGATCTAGTGCCTTCGGGCGTGTAAGTTCGAGTCTTATCAGGCGTACTCAAAGAAAAGGTAACTGGATGCAACACATTTAGTTACCTTTTTTTAGGCAGGAAATGGAAAAACATTTCGCAACCAAAACAAGCCCCCTTCTTTCTCCCTCTTCTCCAGATATATGAAAAAAAGCTTTGTCCTTTGTCCCAATTGTCACACTTGGGAGGATCAACCTTTGGAAAAACCCATAAACAGGACACTCTATTTTTTCTACACGTTGAAAGCCAAAAGACAACACGTTGAAATTGCAAAGACAACGTGTTGAAATCGCAAAGTCAACACGTTGTGTTTTCTGAGGTCATTGGACGGGAGGTTCCACAGAAAAAGGAGATGCCGCTTACTTGGCACTATAGGCCTCAAGACCTTTCTGAAGGAAGGCTTGGTAGGAGGCGATATCCTCGTCGTAAGAGTAGGATGTACTGAGAGGATGGCCCTCGTTGTCGAGCAGGACATAGAAGGGTTGAGCATTGGCTCCAAACTTGACACGCTGAAGGTAACTCCACTTGTCTCCAACGGTACGAAGTTTCACAGGGGAACCATTCTCTTCAACGACAATGGGTTCAGGAAGAGCAGTCTTCTCGTCCACATAGAGGCTTATGAGGACATACTTCTCGTTCAGGATCTCTGCGACTCGAGAATCTGTCCATACGGCAGCTTCCATCTTGCGGCAATTCACGCATCCAAAGCCTGTGAAATCCAGCATGACTGGCATCTTGTGGGCACGAGCGTAAGCCATTCCCTCGTCGTAATCCTGAAAACGTGCCTCCACCTCGTTATGGAAGAGATTGAAATCCTGGGTGCTCATAGGGGGAGTGAACGCACTTACGGCCTTGCAGGGAGCCCCCCACAGACCAGGTGCCATATAGATGGCGAAGGCGAAGGAGATGAGGGCCAAGAAGAAACGGGTGACGCTGGTACGAGGATTAACGATGACTTCACCCATCTCGTTGTACTCGTCTTCATCATGAGGGAACCGTATCCAGCCGATGAGATAAGCACCCATCAGGGCGAAGATGGCTATCCAAAGGGCGAGGAAGGTCTCGCGGTCAAGTATGTGCCATCCATAAGCCAAATCGGCTACAGAGAGGAACTTGAGGGAGAAGGCCAACTCGATGAAACCCAAGCAGACTTTGATGCAGTTCATCCAGTTGCCGCTCTTGGGCACACTCTTGAGCCAAGTGGGGAACATGGCGAAAAGAGCGAAGGGAAGGGCCAATGCGACGGCAAACCCAAGCATGCCAATAGTGGGTGCAAGAATGGAACCACTGGACCCCACTTCGACAAGCAGGAATCCTATGATGGGACCTGTGCAGGAGAAGCTGACCAGCGCAAGTGTAAAGGCCATCAGGAAGATGCTGAGGAGGCCTGTAGTTGACTCTGACTTGCGGTCGACAGCATTCGTCCAACTGCTGGGCAATGTGATGTCAAACCCTCCCAAGAAACTGGCAGCAAATACCACCAGCATCAGGAAGAAAAAGATGTTGAAGACGGCATTCGTGCTAAGCGCATTGAGGGCACTGGCTCCAAAAATGAGAGTGACGAGCAGACCCAGCAACACATAAATAACGACGATGCTGACGCCATACGTGATAGCATCGCGTACACCAGATTTCTTGTTCTGGGCGCGTTTCAGAAAGAAACTGACTGTCATGGGGATAATAGGCCATACGCAGGGGGTGAGCAACGCCACAAAACCACCAAGCAGACCCAGCAGGAAGATTTTCCAAAAGGACTTATCGGAAGTGGATTGAAGTGTGTCATCCTGCAAAGCCTTGAGTTCATCGATAACAGGTGCCCAAAGGTCAGATTCAGAGATTGAGGTTGCTGGCTCAATCTCAGTAGTATCAACTTCTTCAGAATCAGGGGAAACGGTTTCCTCAGGAACTATCTCAACAGGCTTCTCAGCAATCTTGCGGGTACCTGAGAAAGCAAAATCCACATGAGTTGGAGGCATGCAATTCTGATCGTTGCAGGCTCCATAAGTCAGATAGCCTGAAACGCTGTATTTGGGCTCCGTAATGACAAACTTCTGGGCAAAGATGACATTACCTTCCATATAAGAAACCTGCATCCCAAACAGCTCATCCATTGAGCGTATCACCTTGCCTCGCATCTGGAGCTTTCCTTTAGGGGTCACTCCCTTACCCGTCTCCACTGTCAGTTCAGCACGAGTGGGCCCTCCGTCAGCAATGTCAGACCCATAGACATGCCACCCTGCATCTGTCGTACCGCTGAAGACGACCTCGAATTCATCATCAGATACCTGCTTCTGCTGTACAGTAAAATGTACAGGATCCGCCATCTGAGCAAAAGAAGGCGCAAAGCAGGCCACTATAAAACCTAATATTAAAAAGATTCTTTTCATCATCATAGAGGATATTGAATTACAAACTTACATATAATTCTTCAAATGTGAAGACAAATAATGTATTATTTTTGTTCAAAGCGACAGATTTGTGCACAAAATTGACAAGAATGTGCATTTTTTTGCAAGATTTCACACGCAATACTTGCAAGAACGAGTTATTTATAGTTACTTTGCACCCCGAAAACAGCACATCGCCGTTTTTCGAGGATGAACTTATACATTATTTATATTTATTAATTTAAGAAGCAAAATTATGTCACAAGCAGAAATTGAAGCTAAAGTAAAGGAGATTATTGTTGACAAGTTGGGTGTTGATGAGGCAGAGGTTACCCCCGAAGCATCTTTCACCAATGACCTTGGTGCAGATTCTCTGGACACCGTTGAGCTGATCATGGAGTTCGAGAAGGCTTTCGAAATCACCATCCCTGATGACCAAGCTGAAAAGATTGGTACTGTTGCTGACGCAATCGCATATATCGAGGCTAACGCCTAATTGAGAAAAAAAGACAGGAAACAAGATTCCAACCCTCTAACAAATCAGAATGGAATTAAAGAGAGTCGTAGTGACAGGAATAGGCTGCGTAAGCCCCTTAGGCAACACTGCTGAGGAGACCTGGAAGAAACTTCTGGATGGCGTAAGCGGCGCTGCTCCTATCACACATTTCGATGCCTCGTTGTTCAAAACCAAGTTCGCATGCGAACTGAAAGATTTCAACGCATCTGACTATATCGACCGCAAAGAAGCGCGCAAGATGGATCCTTATTGCCAATACGCATTGGCCGCAGCCACTATGGCTATGGATGACAGTGCCATCAATGTGGAGAACATCGACAAGAACCGCGTGGGAGTTGTATTTGGTGTAGGCATTGGTGGAATGGAAACCTTTCAGGAGGAAATCACAAACTATGCTAAGACAGGTGACACACTGGGTCCCAAGTTCAGTCCTTTCTTTGTGCCCAAGATGATAGCTGACATCTGTGCTGGCCACATCAGCATCAAGTATGGATTCCACGGTCCCAACTACATTACCAGTAGTGCATGCGCCAGCTCCAGTCATGCCTTGGCCGACGCGTTCAATCTGATCCGATTGAGCAAAGCCAATGTGATTGTTTGCGGTGGTGCCGAAGCTGCAATCCTGCCCTGTGGAGTAGGTGGTTTCAACGCAATGCATGCCCTTAGCACCCGCAACGATGAGCCAGAAAAGGCCAGTCGCCCCTTCAGCGCAAGTCGTGATGGTTTTATCATGGGTGAAGGTGGTGCATGTCTGATTTTAGAGGAATTGGAACACGCCAAAGCTCGTGGCGCCAAGATATATGCAGAAATGGCTGGTGCAGGCATGAGTGCTGATGCCTATCACATCACCGCATCTCATCCTGAAGGTTTAGGAGCTAAGTTGGTGATGGAGAATGCTTTGGAAGATGCTGAGATGAAGCCTGAGGATATCGACTACATCAATGTGCATGGGACATCCACTCCTGTGGGTGACATCTCTGAGGCAAAAGCTATTCAAGCCGTGTTTGGAGAACATGCCTATGAGCTGAACATCAGCAGCACCAAATCCATGACTGGCCACCTGTTGGGTGCAGCAGGCGCATTGGAGGCTATGGTCAGCGTTCTGGCTGTCCAGAACGACATCATACCTCCCACTATCAACCACGAGGAAGACGACAAAGACCCTGAGATAGATTACAATTTGAATTTCACATTCAACAAGGCACAGAAACGTACAGTTCGCGCAGCCTTGAGCAATACTTTTGGTTTCGGTGGCCACAACGCATGCGTCATCTTCAAGAAGTATGCTGAGTAATAAGATTGTGCTTGTCACAAACCTTATTGACACGATAAAGTTCCCTTTCCGAAAAGACAAGGAACTTTATCGTTCTTTTTATAACATGATTGGATTCTTTCCCCATCATATACAGTATTACAAGCAGGCACTAATGCACAAATCCCTCTTAATGAAAAGCGAGAAAGGACGTCCTCTCAACAACGAGAGACTGGAATTCCTGGGGGATGCTATCCTGAGTGCTGTGGTAAGCGAAATCGTCTATCAGCGTTTCCAAGGAAAGAGAGAAGGATTCCTGACTAATGCACGCAGCAAGATTGTACAGCGTGAGACCCTCGGCAAAGTAGCCATAAAAGTAGGGCTTGACAAGTTGATACAATCCAACGGATGCTTCCAAAGCCACAACAGTTACATTGAAGGGAATGCGCTTGAGGCATTGATAGGCGCCATTTATCTGGATCGAGGCTATGACTATTGCATGCTTTTTGTAAAAAAACAGATTCTGGGTCATATTCTCGACTTAGACAAAGTGGCTTATCGAGAAGTAAACTTCAAAAGCAAATTGCTGGAGTGGAGCCAAAAAAACCACATCCAACTGGAATATCGACTTATAACAGAAACTCACGAAGAAAACGGGGCACCCATCTTCTTAAGTCAGGTAATCTTAGAAGGAATCGAGTGTGCAACAGGTAAGGGCTATTCAAAGAAAGAAAGTCAACAAAGAGCCAGCAAGGAAACACTGAATGCATTGAAGAATGACAGAGACTTGGAGCAACGCGTCTTCGAAATGAAGGAACAGCATGCTTTCATAGATATTCCTGAAATGGCTGTCCCTGACACATACTAAACCATAACAAGGAAAAACTGAGAAATGAGTGTAACCTGTATCATAAAGCCTTTCTTCCAACATCGTCAAAAGATGCTGGACAGATACGCGACTCAAGCCCAGCAGATGCAAATGAAGACCATGCTGTGGTTAATACGCAAGGCTGCTGATACTGAATGGGGAAACCACCACGGATTTTCCAACATAAAGACCTATGAACAATTCCATAAGTCCTCACCTATCAATACCTATGAAGAACTGAAAGGATACATCGACCGTATGCGACAAGGCGAGCGTAACATCTTGTGGCCTGGTCAGATAAAGTGGTATGCCAAATCCAGTGGAACCACAAACGATAAAAGCAAATTCATTCCCGTAAGCAAAAATGGACTCAAAGACACGCACTACGCTGGTGGAACAGACGCTGTGGTGTGGTATCTGCGAAATAATCCTAAAAGCCGTATCTTCGATGGCAAAGCATTGATCCTTGGAGGCAGCCATGCACCCAACTATAATCAAAAACAATGTCTGGTGGGTGACCTGAGCGCCATCCTGATAGAAAACATCAGCCCTCTGGTCAATATGATCCGTGTGCCCAAGAAGGAAACTGCATTGCTGAATGATTTTGAAATCAAACGTGAGCGAATTGCTCATGAAGTCATTCAGGAGAACGTGACGAATCTGAGTGGTGTACCTTCTTGGATGTTAAGTGTTCTTACTCGAGTAATGGAACTATCAGGCAGTGCCCATCTTCAGGACGTGTGGCCCAATCTGGAAGTCTTTTTCCATGGTGGAGTTGCGTTTGGCCCCTATCGTGAACAATATCGCCACTTAATCACCAAAGAAAGCATGAATTACATGGAGACTTACAATGCCAGTGAGGGATTCTTTGGTTTACAAGATGACCCCAGCGACCCCTCTATGAGTCTAATGGTAGATTACGGCATTTTCTATGAATTCATCCCTTTGGACGAACTAACCAAGGAAAATCCTACTGTGGTACCCTTGTGGGACATCGAAGTTGACAAGAATTACGCAATGGTTATCAGTACCAGCAGCGGCCTGTGGCGCTACATGATTGGCGATACGGTTAAATTCACTCAAAAGGATCCCTATAAGTTCATCATTACTGGTCGTACAAAGTCTTTCATCAATGCTTTTGGTGAGGAACTCATCGTTGACAATGCGGAAAAAGGACTGCAGGAAGCATGTGCCTTGACAGGGGCTCAAGTTCTGGAATACACAGCAGCGCCCGTCTACATGGATGACAAGGGCAAGTGTCGCCATCAATGGCTGATAGAATTCTCTGTGGAACCTAAAGACCTCAATGAGTTTGCCATTGTGCTGGATAAAAAACTGCAAAAGGTAAATTCCGATTATGAAGCCAAACGATACAAAGATATTACTCTGCAACCCCTCGAAATCATTCTGGCCCGTAAAGGTGTTTTCAATGATTGGTTGAAATCCAATGGGAAACTTGGTGGACAGCATAAAGTACCTCGATTGAGTAATCAAAGGAACACAATAGAAGAAATATTGGCATTAAACGAATGAATGGCAGACGGTACCTGACAGTCATCTTCTTTGCTCTATTGTTGGCCGCTTGTGCCAGCATAGGCAATCCTGACGGAGGTCGATACGACGAGACTCCGCCTAAAGTACTTATGTCATACCCCGCCGATAAAGCAACCAACAGCAACAAGAAGAAAATCAGTATTTCTTTCGACGAATACATTAAGCTGGAGAATGCCAGCGAGAAAGTCATTGTGTCGCCTCCTCAAATCGAAACTCCTAACATTCGAACCGACGGCAAACGAGTACGCATCGATCTCTATGACTCTTTGCAAGCCAACACGACCTATACCATCGATTTCAGCGATGCCATCGAAGACAACAATGAAGGGAATCCAATGGGAAACTACACTTATAGTTTCAGCACTGGCGATGAGATTGACACTATGGAAGTGGCTGGCACCGTACTGAATGCAGAGGATTTGGAACCCATCAAGGGCATCATGGTTGGATTGTATCCTGCAGATACAAGTTTCAACGACACCATCCTGAAATCCACTCCCTTCAAACGTGTATCACGTACCAACGGAAGTGGGAAGTTTTCCATCAAGGGTGTTAAACCAGGCAAATACCACGTTTTCGCTTTGAAGGATGCTGATGGTGACTTTATCTTCAATCAAAAGAGTGAAATCATTGCTTTCGACACGACCATCTATACCACCTCGCAAAGCCCTGACTTACGCATGGATACCGTATGGCGAGATTCTACTCACTGGGACTCCATCCGAGCCATTCCTTATACCCATTACTATCCAGACGATGTGGTGCTTCGTGCATTCCAGGAAGAAGGACAAGACCAGCATCTTTTGAAAAACGAACGATTAGTGCCAGAATATTTCACACTTTATTTCACTGCACCTACTGATAGTCTCCCCAAGATAAAAGGACTTAACTTCAATGATAGCTGCCTGATTGCAGAACCCACTTTGCACAATGATACCATCACTTACTGGGTAACTGACACCATGTTCACTTATCATCAGGATACTTTAGCAATGACAGTTACTTATCTGGAGACAGACACTTTGGGATTACTTTCACCACGGACAGATACACTGGAAATGGCTCCAAAAACCTCGTATGAGAAATTGAAAAAAGAAAAGGATAAGAAAATTGAGGATTGGGAAAAGGAGAGAGAAAAGAAACTGAAAAAAGCAAAAGAGCCTTTACCATACGAAGAAAATCCTTTCTTAAAGACTTTTCTGGAAATCACAGGAAAACCAGCAGGTAGTCTGGACCCCAATCAGAATGTGGTATTTACCAGCAACGAACCAATTGCAAGTATAGACACAACAATGATGCACTTCTATATGAAGAAGGATTCCAACATGATACCGCAGCCCTTCCTTTTCTTGCCTGTAGAAGGAAGCCTTCGAGCCTACACGCTTTACGCTGAATGGGAGCCCAAGCAACAATACGTTTTTCAGGTGGATAGCGCTGCCTTCCTAAGCATTCTGGGGAATGGCTCGAAAGCTATCAAACAGGATTTCCGCATACGAGATACAGATGAATTTGGCTCAATCTTCGTGCACATCACATCAAAGGACTCTAACGTCGTAGTGCAGATTATGAGCAAAGGTGACAAACCCATGCGTACGCTTAGGGCTGATGAAAAAGGTCGAGCCGATTTTTATTTCATGAAACCAGGAGACTACTATATTCGTTGTTTTATCGACAGCAACCAGAATGACAAATGGGATACAGGAAATTATCTGGAGGGACGACAACCAGAAGAAGTGTTTTATTTTCCTAAACCCATGACGGTAAAAGCAAAAATGGACCTAGCGCAAGACTGGAATCCAAGATCGATAAGACTAGACAACCAGAAAGCTCTGGAAATCACAAAACAGAAGCCAGATAAGGAAAAAAACGTGAAGGACAGAAATCGAAAACGTGACGAAGAAATGAGAAAAGCGAAATCTGGTAAAACCAAGAGCAACAATAACAGATCGAACAACAGTACTAATATTTCCAGAAATTCATTCTGATGAAAAAATATATAATAAGTTTTATGTTGTGCATAACATCATTGAATGTCAGCACAAAAGTATGTGCACAATGCACTGCCACAAATACTGCATTCCAAGCAGGAGAGTCTTTGAATTATCAATTGTTTTTCAATTGGAAATTCGTTTGGATGAAAGCTGGTACAGCCACGTTGACCACCAAGAATGGAATGTGGGAAGGGAAATCGGTTTATCAAAGTCATTTAATCACTCAAACAAGCAAGAAGCTGGATAAATTCTTCCTGATGCGTGATACTTTGGAATGCTATATCACAAAGGATATGGTACCTCTATATTATCGCAAGGCAGCCAATGAAGGAGGTAAATACTACGTGGATCAGGTAAAATACACCTATCCTGGCGGCAAAATTCACTTAGAACAACAATACCTGAGCCGCAGGGGTGAAACCAGCAATACCACACACGATAACACAGAATGTGTATACGATATGATCAGCATGATGCTCAGGGCTCGTTCCTTCAAAGCCGACGAGTTCTCTGTAGGTCAAAAACTGGTATTTCCAATGGCTGATGGTCGTAAGGTTGAATCCACCACTTTGATATATCGTGGCAAAAAGAACTTCAAAATGGAAAGTACTGGAATAACCTATCGCTGCTTGGTCTTTTCATTCGTGGAATACAAGGGTAAGAAAGAGAAGGAAATCATAACTTTCTACATTACTGATGATGACAATCACATGCCAGTACGATTGGATATGTTTTTGAAATTTGGTGTGGCAAAAGCTTACTTGAGCAATGCAAAAGGAATAAAAAATCCTGAAACATCAATTTTAAACAAATAGAGACAACCATCTGACAAAAAACACACAATATACGGTTAATTAGTGTTAATAACACTCTCCTTTCTGACGAAAGTGGAAAATGTGTCTTGTGATTAAAAAAAATATCATAACTTTGTTATCAATTTTGATAAAACACTAATTTTTAATTACACTACAGAATCAGATGGCTAAAAAGAAAATCAACTTACTCACAAAATCTGAGCACCAAGTAATGCTCTACCTTTGGAATCTTCCAAAGGGTGGTTTCACCAACCAAATTCTATCTCAGTTCCCTGAGACCGACAAGCCCGCTTACACGACTCTGGCCACTTTCCTGAAAATCTTGGTCAATAAGGGTTACGTGAAGGCAAGGAAAGACAAGGAAACCTCTATGTTGCACTACACTGCAAAGGTTCCCAAGGAGGCGTATTGTACCATCATGATGGAAAAGTACCGCTTGGAATACTTCAATGATGATCCCGTTGCTTTCATTAAGTTTGTAATAATGAACAACAATTTGACTCCTGAACAGAAACAAGAAATCGTTGAGGCCTTAGGCTAATCTATCGAAATAGCTTAACAGAAAAAAGACGGCAAAAAGTGACTTTTGCCGTCTTTTCCTGTCTTAACTGGAATTCATATTTTCTCCCCAAATGAAAGATCTCCTGCGTCACCCAAACCTGGCAAAATGTAGGAATGATCGTTCAAGTTGTCATCTATCACAGCGCACCACAGTGTAGTGTTAGGATCATCATAAAATACTTTCTTTAAATGTTCTACTCCTTGAGGACTGGCTATCACGCAAGCAATGTGCAACTTAGCAGGTCTGCCCTTCGACAAAAAAGCATTCCAAGCTAATTCCAAGCTCTCACCCGTAGCCAACATGGGGTCAACAATTAAGAATGTGGAATCCGTCAAATTTGGAGATGCTATGTATTCAATATGTACATCTACTTGTCGACATTCTTTGTCCTTATAGTA
The DNA here is from genome assembly GCA_946413885.1 of uncultured Prevotellaceae bacterium. GTDB lineage: Bacteria > Bacteroidota > Bacteroidia > Bacteroidales > Bacteroidaceae > Physcousia. The sequence goes on along the minus strand of CAMKMK010000046.1, from coordinate 207 downwards.
ACGGTATGCGCTAACGAATGCATTACCTGCTTTATCAAAAACATTAAGGAAACCCTGATGCTGAGGAAGACCTGCACGAAATACGGTTCCAATCACGATATTATCATCAGGTGTATTCACTTTAGCAACCCCCAAAGGTGTTTGGATAGACTTAACAGAATATGTCAGCGTTTTGCTGATCTCATAAGCCTGCAACTCGCCTATCCT
>CAMKMK010000045.1 GCA_946413885.1 uncultured Prevotellaceae bacterium | reverse complement strand
GTGGTCGCAGTCGAGCTTTGTACGGCTGCTGTCACAAACATACCTGTCAGGGCTCCTGTGAATCGATTTGTGGTCATTGCACCAAGCACATGACGCAACTGGGGGCCAGCCATTTTCTGAAGTGCCTCACTCATGGATTTCATACCAAACATGAGCAATGCCAGAGAGCCCAGCAGCTTAAAGACAATAAGCAAAGACATAGTATTCTAAATATCTGTTAACTAAATTCCACAACACTAAAACAACATTTATTCAAGTCATCCTCTGCAACATGAATTGCGAGGAATTTCATCATGTCAGAAAGAATCACCTGCCTTAGTGCTGAGAAAAACAAGCAAAATCTTAAATGACGGCACAAAAGTATGAAAAAAGATTGAAAAAACCAAAAAAGAACACAATAACTATTAAACGATATTTTGCACGTCATTTTTTGAGATGATGTAGTTCCTATGCAGATTTGTGTCCCACAAGAAAAAGATTGTTCTCACTCTTTCATTTCATCACGAGGCAGCTTCATGCTTTTTGTTGCATAGTTGCCAGAAGTCGCAATATTTACAATCATTCTCCTTTTCTTGTTGAATGAAGTGAGTCTCCTCGTCTGTTGAAAAGAGACGATGAAGAACTTCCTGAAGTCCATCCATAAATTGGTCTGCCAGATCGCGAAAGTCTGTTATTTCCGTATTGTTTTTATTTTCGCTGATTTTGAGGGTCTCATGGAATCTTTTCGTTCCAACTGTTGCAGGATACATCAAGAAAGGTTTGATAGGATACTTTACATTATCAGGATTCATCGTTTCAGCAAGCGAATAGATGAATGTCTGGAGATAGTAATTCTTGTGTTCACTACCACCTCCAAAGATGTTCTCCCACTTGGTACTCCCTGTGTTGTCAGGTGATCCTGTCTTGTAATCCACGATGCGAATAGTTCCGTCCTGCATGATGTCCATACGGTCGATAATTCCCCCCGTCTTCACATTGACAAGTCCCCATTGGGTTTCTACTGGAATCTGGACAGAACAGTACTGCTCGAGTTTAAGGATGCGGAAGGGTGTCAAAGTTATGTCATATCGAAGCAGGTTGACGAGGTACTGGTGGAGTACATCACGAATAATAATCAGTTCGCCAGTATACTCATTTTGAGTTATCTGATTATTTGTAAGCATCTCAATTCCAACAGGATATGTACGTTTATCCTCAACAGGATGGAAGAAAACAACATCAAAAGAAGTATCCAGACATTCATCAAGCAAATTGGGGGCTTTATCCTTTACCTTATTTAAAATGAGGCTTAGCGTTGCTTTATCGATAGTGTCTGAATCCAATCGTTTCATCAAGAAGCCATAAAGTAACTGAGCAGACAGATGGAAGATTTTTCCCATGATGGGAGCATTGATTTCATCTTCTGGATCTTCTTGTGAAGCAAGGCCAGCAATGTATTGAAAGTAGAACTTCATGGGGCATCGCAGATAAACATTGATGGCAGTCGGGCTAATAGAATGCTGGATTCCCTGTTCGTCAGGTAAAAGATACATTTGGCGGAGACGATTCATCACGAAGTCCGTCTTGGGGGCATTGATATCTCGAATGGTTGAAACCTGAGGAAGATTCTGGATGCTGAGGGTACGAATGGGAATCTCAGTTTCTGCCAACAACTGACGAAGGAAACGCGACATCTCGTGTTGATTGTTGTCAACGCAGTTCTCGCTGAAGACACAAGTGAGATGTTCTGTACGTTGGATAAGTCGATAGAAATAATATGCATAGACTGCTATCTTGTGCTTGACAGTAGTCAAATGGAATGCTGTGCGCAGATTTGCTGGTATCAGGCTGTTCTGATGGGTTGACTTAGGCAGGTTTTTCTCTTCAATGGAAAGCATGAGCAGGTGACTGAAATCGAGACATCGTGTTTCCAGTACACCCATGATCTGAAGTCCGTTGGCAGGTTCTCCATGAAATGGAATGTTTTGCATGGATAGGATTCGACGCATAAGTCGTCGTAGGGTATTTGTACTGACCTCAAGTGGATTCTCTTCACGGCTCGTGAGTTGGATGAATTGCTGAACAATGAGGTTTGTCTGAAAGATGGCTTCTATGTAGAGTTGCTCATACACGTTAGGATGCGTCAAGGTAGTATATGATCTTCCTACGGCTTGTATCATGTTTTGAAGATATTGAAGCAATTCTAAAGACGAGTTACCATGATATTGGAAACACTCTTCGAGAGACACCATTTGACCGTATGGGTGATGGAGGATCGTGTTACGATAACTGGAGAGGAATCTTTGTTGTGGAATATCGTAACCCTCGACTTGCAGGCTGAACAGCGAATTGACAAAACTATAAATGGGAGCATCAGTAAGAGGAAATCCCATCGTAATGTTTACTGACTTGGGAGCATTAGGACATTCAGGTGTAGGGAGGGAATGAAGAACAGGTTGCAAAAGTCCTTCGTTACAAAGAACAATGGCGTTTCTGTTGTCTTGCGAATCATGAGGAGAATTGAACCATTGTGTAACGTAACGTGCCTGAACGTTATTACTGCTGGTACTGATAAAAGCTACATCGTTAAGATGACGCAGGTTATCGAATTCTTCCTCTGGTAAGGCTGATGGGAAATGCTGGAGGTTACGTCGCATAAAGTCTCCTGCCTCGTTAACCTCATGAAGTTGGGTATAATAGATATCATAATCCCAGTAGAAAATGGCTAGATTCTGACGTTGCAAGGCTTCCATGAGTTGCTCCTCCACGCTGTTAAGAACGTTGAAACCTGCGAATGCTACAGTATGGAACTGTTGGAGTTGTTCTAACAAATGTTTGTCAGGGGAACGATGATCGAGTCCCTCAGCAACTTCTCGAAAAATCATTCCTTCGTACCCCAAGCCACGTTCACGTAAGGTCTTTCGCAAAAGGGTGTACATTTCGTACATGTGTGACCAGATACGCAGGAATCGCTGACGGATACCTTCAGAATCCTCTGTGTTGAAATTGTGGAAGAAACGTGAGAGAACCTCACGCTGCTCAGGAATAAGGATGTTGGGGTCTTCCAGTTGCCCTAAGTCATGAATGTTGGTGAAGATGGCTTTTGCATCAGCCAAATGCTTGTCGATATCATCAAAGTCCTGAAGTATGATTTCGCCCCATCCATAAAATTGATCCAAAGTTTCTGTTTCCTCAGGTCCCATGACTCGAAGGAAAATCTGATAAAGAGTGCAGACATTATCAATGGGATCAGACTTGTGCAAATTAGTGAGTCGCATGAATAGGTCAGCAATGGTCAGGTAACGTGGAGTCCAGACGGGCATTTCGCTTTGTCGAGCCAATTCTTGATTGAGAAACAAACTGGCACGCTTGCCAGGAAAAATCATGGTCACTTGACGAAGATCATTCCCAAAACGGGTCAATAAATCGTGAGCTACTATATTGAGGAAAGTTTTCATCGTTGCCCTCCTTTCTCCTCTTGGGTAGGAACTTCAACTACTGCGTTATCATAAATATACCAAAGGAAACCGTCGACTACAAGAGTAGGATTCATTTGATGTAGAAGTTTCATGTACTGGCGAACTTGCTTTGTATATTCTTCTGCTCTGTGAGTGGTGCGTGAATTGGAAAACTTATAATCAATAACGGAAATCTTGCCATTCCTCCTGACAACTCGGTCTGGTCGAACTACATGAGGTTGCCCTGTGTCAGAATCGATATATGTAATTGCACTCTCGTTGATAACCTCGTTCTGGTCACTAAACCACGATGCAATGAGGGGATTGCTTAAACCCTTGTTGATTGCTGATAGAACGTTTTGTTGCATCTCCTCATTTGGTATTAGTCCTGCTATACGACATTGGCGGAGCATAGAGCTGATATCATGAATGGATTCCACCTGAGAGAGTACATAATGCATCAATTTACCTATTTCCAAATATGTTTGTACATGATTTTCCTCATGTTCTTCATCAAGACTATGAATGAAATTGCGTGATTCATTACTTTGTTGAAAATCCAATGTGGGGGGATTCGATTGAAGATGTATATGAATAGGTTCATAGACAGGATCCATACGATTGTCTTTCTCGCTATCCTCGTCGTATTCAATGAGAGGATTGCCTATTTCCATCGTTGCTTCATCACAAAGAGTTTCATCATCATTGTTTGAATCTGTTTTCATATTCAGCCCAGTAAAAATGAGATCTCCAATAATGCTGTTTGTGTCGAGTTTACCAGAGGAGCATCCCCAAATAAAAAGATTTTTCTCGGCACGTGTAAAAGCAACATATAATAGGTTAATGTTGTCTATGCGAGCATGCATGTGTTCTTCATTATATACAGAATTATAGATGCTATTTTTAAAATCATTCCCGCTGGTGTTGATACGCAGCAATCCCAACTGATTGAAAGGAGCTTGTGTTGGTCGGCACCACATCTGCTTGTCGATGCGTTCAATGCTCCAGTCGCAATAGGGAATAAGTACAGTATGGAACTGCAGGCCTTTTGATTTATGAATAGTCAGAATACGGATTCCTTCTACTTCCCCGCCTGGAATAGAACACTGACTGATTGTGGTATCCCATGTTTTAATAAAAGAGGGAAGATCAGATGGATTTTTGAGAATATATTTTTGTAACTCGTCAAAGAATGTATAGAGATAAGGTTCCTGCCCCTCAAGAACATCGAGATGGAAAATCTGGTAAATGCGTTCACATAGAAGATAAAGAGGCATACGGGCGAGACTGTCCTGTTGAGAGATAAATTCGGATGGGAGCACGTCTTCAGGGGGACAGTTGATATAATCATCAACTTTAATCTCTTCTCCATTTTTTAAAATATCCTGGAGATAATGCAAGACGAGGTAGCGCATAGGGACTGGAGAATTCTGATAACCTGACAAAACCTTGAGAGCATTCACAATCATTTGAATTGAGAGGGAGGCACTTAAGAAGAATGCTTCATCGCTCACCAAAGTGATATCATTAGCTAAGCGATGAAATGCCTCGATAAGCTTTGTGCCAGAATCCTTTAAGCGTACTAGAATAGCAATTTTGCGGAGGGGAAGACCTTTTGCTGTAAGTTGGCGGATCTGTTCTATCATATCGCATGCCATACGGTCGTCGTAATTTTCAGGATTTATATAAATGCGAGTGCGGACGTATCCTGTTTCCTCTGTAGAGTTGAATTCTTGTTTCACATCTTTATATATATCTTGTACTCGAAATTGAGGATTATCTGATATGCCATCAATAAGTTCTGCGGCATTCTTGAAGAATTTGTTATTGAAATCAATAATATTGTGTTTACTGCGCCAATTTGTTTTCAGTTCATCAAGTTTGGGCTTAATCCAGTTGAATTCTCCCATGATGCCATTGAGGATACGCCAATCTCCATTTCGCCAGCGGTAGATACTTTGTTTGATGTCACCCACAAGCAGATCATGTCCGCCAGTAGCTTGATCATTGATTAAAAGTGTCTTAAAGTTTTGCCACTGGAGACGGCTTGTATCTTGGAATTCGTCAATCATGATATTGTGGAACCAAGTGCCTGTCTTCTCATATATAAAAGGTGTATCACTAGTTTGCAGTTGTTTCAACAAGACTGGAGTCTTGCTTAGGTTGAACTGGTTGTTTTCCGTATTGATGCGGGTAATCTCATCCTCGATGGTACTAAGTAAGCGCAGGGGATTGACGTTTTGTCGTGAAAGTCTGGCAGAGTTGATGATATTGATGCTGATATCATATTGGCTCTTCAGGTCAATAAATAATTGGATAGTGGATGTCGCTTGACTTAAAAGGGCATGATTGTTCCTATCACTTGCCTTGAGCATTTTCTCAGGATTGTTGCAGGCTTCACTCATACGCTTTCCAAACTCAACCTTATCAATGTTTTCTACCTTGTTAAGAAAAGATTCGTAGTCTTTCCAGTAACTTATTATGCTGGAGTTGAGAGCTTGATTGTCAATTGTTTGGCGTATTTCTTGGACACGAGACTTCAGTTCGTTTTTTTCTGTTTCCTCAAGCATCCTCATTTTCTTAACAAATTCATGGATGAGAGGCTCGTCATTAAGTTTTTTTCGATCTTCTTCCGTTCTGTCTTGGAAACTTTCGTCGTATATACATTTGGCAAAGTTCTTTAGAGCAGATATTATGTTCCATTTTCCATCTTCTTCAATTTGAGAGCGTACGTAGTCCAAAATCCATTTTTTTATGGAAGGATTGTCATGAAGGTTATCTACGATACGGTCCACTGCCAGAGCAGTAACCTGATTATTGTTGAGTTCTACTTGTAAATTGGCATTTAAGCGCAGTTCGTGTGCCAACTCACGCAGGATACTTTGGAAGAAGGAATCAATAGTTTCTACACGAAAATTATCAAACTCATGCAGGATAGCATTCAAAGCATTGCCCGCTCTTCGTCGAATGGTAGAATCACCCATCTGGATACCCATCTCTTTATGACGCTTATGGATGGCTTTCATGTATTTTTCACAACTGGGTAATTTACGTGCTAATCCGTAGAGAGCCTGTAAGATACGGTCCTTCATCTCTGCGGTAGCTTTGTTGGTGAAAGTAACGGCTAACGTATGCTGAAATTCAGAGCCTTGTTCATCCTGAAGCAGGAGCAGAATATACTCAACAGCAAGTGTAAATGTCTTGCCTGAACCTGCCGAAGCTTTGTATACGGTGAGTGTTTGATTCATTTTATTGTTGATTTTAGGCAAAGTTAGATATTTTTTCAAAAAAAGTTGTACCTTTGCACGTCAAAAATAAAAACAACATAAGAAAATCGTTTATGGGAGCATATTTGGTAGAGGATACACGCAAGGTGACCACAAAAAGGTTGAAGGAAATGAAACAGCATGGTATAAAAATTGCTATGCTGACGTCTTATGATTTCACAATGGCAAAGATTGTAGATCAGGCTGGAATGGATGTGGTCTTGGTAGGTGATAGCGCAAGTAACGTGATGGCAGGCAATCTCACTACGCTTCCCATTACGTTGGACCAGATGATTTATCATGCACGTAGTGTGGCACGTGGTGTGAAGCGAGCTATGGTTGTATGTGATATGCCTTTTGGTACTTATCAGGTAAGTCGTGAGGAGGGGATTCGTAATGCTTGTCGCATTATGGCTGAAAGTGGTGTTGATGCAGTGAAACTGGAAGGTGGCGTTGAGATTATTGACACCATTCGTGGTATCATCAATGCTGGTGTTCCCATCATGGGTCATTTGGGATTGACTCCCCAAAGTGTATATCAGTTTGGAGGTTACGGATTACGTGCTAAGGAAGAGGCTGAAGCTGCTAAATTGTTGAATGATGCAAAGTTGTTGGAAGAGGCAGGTTGTTTTTCCCTTGTCGTAGAGAAAATTCCAGCTACCCTGACAAAGCGTGTGTGCGAAGAATTATCTATTCCTGTGATAGGTATTGGAGCAGGCATTTCAGATGGTCAAGTGTTGGTGGCTCACGACATGTTGGGTATGAATGTTGGATTCAAACCAAAATTTTTGCGGCAGTATGCAGATTTGGCAACCGTCATTACAGATGCACTGGGTCAGTATATTACTGATGTGAAGAATGAAGAATTTCCCAACGAAGAAGAAAGCTACTGATGAAAAACCTCATTGAAGCTTAGTTAAAAATTATGTTATTATTAGGTATTTTGCTCAGAAATTTATAATTTTGCGCACTTTTAGAATAAAACTATCCTAAATATATGAGTAAAAAATTCGCAGAACGCAGCAAACTTAACCTCAGTGAGGTGAATAAAGAAGTGCTACAACAGTGGGATGATGAGGATGTTTTCCACCTGAGTATGTCGAAACGCGAAGGATGTCCCTCTTTTGTATTCTATGAAGGTCCTCCATCTGCTAATGGACATCCTGGCATCCATCATGTTCTGGCTCGTACCATCAAGGATGTCTTCTGTCGCTTCAAGACCATGAAGGGTTATCAGGTAAAGCGTAAGGCAGGATGGGATACTCACGGTCTTCCTGTAGAGTTGGGTGTAGAGAAAGAACTTGGAATTACCAAAGAAGATATTGGTAAGACGATTTCCATCAAGGAATACAATAGCAAGTGCCGCGAGAATGTGATGATGTACACCAACGAATGGACAGACTTGAGCCACAAGATGGGGTACTGGGTGGATATGGAGCATCCTTACATCACTTACGATAATAAATACATCGAAACTCTCTGGTGGTTGTTGAAGCAACTTTACGAAAAGAATCTTCTTTATAAAGGTTATACTATCCAACCCTATAGTCCAGCAGCTGGAACAGGTCTTAGTAGCCACGAATTGAACCAGCCTGGTTGTTATCGCGACGTGAAGGATACGACGGTTACAGCTCAGTTCCGTGTAACTGATACTGCTGCTTCCAGGTTGAATGTTGACACATCAGGTTTACCTCTTTATATTCTTGCTTGGACAACCACACCTTGGACTCTGCCCAGCAATGTGGCACTTTGTGTTGGTCCTAAGATCGAATATGTGGTTGTGAAGGGTAAAAACCCTTATACGGGTCAAGAAGCTGCTTTTGTGGTTGCTGAGCCTCGATTGAATTCTCTTTTCAAGACAGAAGAAGGCGAAGAGTTGGAGATTCTGTGGCGTGGTACAGGAGTTGATTTGATAGGTGTTCGCTATGAACAACTTTTCCCTTGGGTGAAACCCACTGAGATGGTTAATGGCAAGATGGTGGACCGTGAAAGAGATGCCTTTCGTGTAATCCCTGGTGATTATGTGACTACAGAGGACGGTACAGGTATTGTACACATTGCTCCCACCTTTGGCGCTGATGATGCAAAAGTTGCCAAGGATGCTGGCGTTCCTGCTCTCTATATTCTTGACAAGACAGGTGATACTCGTCCTATGGTTGACTTTACAGGAAAATATTTCCTGCCTGAAGATATGGATCCTGAGTTTTATGAGTCTTTCGTCAACAAGGAAACCTATTCTCTGCATCAAGGTGCTTTCGTGAAAAATGACTACGATCCCCAATATGCGGGACTTGATGAGAAGGCCCTTAGCAAAACCGAAGACCTGAACATTGTTCTCTGCATGGAGATGAAACAAGCAGGTTCTGCTTTCAAGATTGAGAAGCATGTCCACAATTATCCTCATTGCTGGCGTACTGATAAACCTATCCTTTATTATCCTCTCGACAGTTGGTTCATTCGTAGTTCTGCTGCCAAAGAGCGCATGATGGAACTCAACAAGACTATCTTGTGGAAACCTGAAAGCACTGGAACAGGGCGTTTCGGAAAATGGCTTGAGAATCTTAACGACTGGAACCTCTCTCGTAGTCGCTATTGGGGTACACCTCTGCCTATTTGGCGCAATCGCGACACAAAAGAGGAGGTTTGCATTGGTAGCGTGGAGGAGCTCTATGATGAAATAGAGAAGGCGGTAGCAGCAGGTGTGATGCCCAGCAATCCTTTGAAGGATCGTGGGTTTGTGCCTGGTGACATGAGTCAAGAGAACTACGACAAGATAGACTTGCATCGTCCCTATGTAGATCAAATTTGGCTTGTAGGCAAGAGTGGTGCTGTTTTGAAGCGTGAGTTGGACTTGATTGATGTTTGGTTTGATAGTGGCGCTATGCCTTACGCTCAGATACATTATCCTTTTGAGAATAAGGAAGCATTAGATAAGCGTGTGGTTTATCCTGCAGACTTTATCGCTGAAGGTGTTGACCAGACACGTGGTTGGTTCTATACCCTCCATGCTATTGCCACTATGGTATTCGATAGTGTTGCTTATAAGGCTGTCATCAGTAACGGTCTTGTTCTCGACAAGAATGGCATGAAGATGTCAAAACGTCTTGGCAATGCCGTAGACCCATTCGGTGCAATAGAAAAGTATGGTAGTGATGCCGTTCGGTGGTATATGATTACGAATAGTGCTCCTTGGGACAATCTGAAATTCGATGAGGAAGGTGTACAGGAAGTAAGTCGCACATTCTTTGGAAAACTTTTCCAGAGCTACAGTTTCCTGACTATGTATGCCAACGTGGATGGTTGGAGTTACGAGGAGGCTGATGTTCCTATGAACGAACGTCCTGAGATGGATCGTTGGATTCTGTCTTGTCTGAACAGCTTGATTCGTGATGTGAACCAATGTTATGAAGAATATGAACCCACACGTGCAGGACGACTTATCCAAACCTTTGTGGTTGATAATGTCAGCAATTGGTTCGTTCGTTTGAGTAAGAAGCGTTTCTGGGGTAGTGTGATGAGTTTGGATAAGTTGAGTGCTTATCAAACACTCTATACCTGCTTGGAGACAGTAGCACGATTGATGGCTCCAATTGCTCCCTATTATGCTGATCGTCTTTATCGTGATTTGACAGAAGCTACTGGGCGTGGTGAGACCCAGAGCGTGCATTTGGCTAAGTTCCCTGTGGCTGATGAGAGCAAGATAGATCTTGAGCAGGAACTTCGTATGCAACTTGCTCAGCAGGTTACTTCCATGATCCTGAGTCTTCGCAAGAAAGAGCAGATTGTTGTCAAACAACCTCTTCAACGTATTGCAATCCCTGCTACCGATGTTGCCCAACAACAGCGTATTTCCGCCATGAAGCAACTTATCCTGAACGAGGTAAATGTGAAGGAACTGGAGTTTGTGGAAGCAAAGGGCATGATATCCAAGCAAGTAAAGTGCAACTTCCGCACGATGGGTAAGAAGTTTGGAAAGCTCATGAAGAGCGTAAATTCTGCTGTTCTGGCTATGAGTCAGGAACAGATTGCCCAGTTGGAGGCAGACGAACATATTTCTTTGATGTTGGACACAGGTGATAACGTGACTGTTGATTTGGAAGACATCGAAGTTTACAGCCAGGACATTCCTGGATGGAGTGTAGCCAATGAGGGAACTCTCACCGTTGCCCTCGATCTCACGATCACGGAAGAATTGCGTCTCGAGGGTTTTGCTCGTGAATTGATTCGCAGTATACAGACTCTTCGCAAAGAAAGCGGTTTCGAGATTACCGACCGTATTCGTGTGACCATTCCTCAAAGCGATGACAACAAAGCCTGCCTCGAAAAATATACTGATTACATAGCTTCTCAGGTATTGGCCAATGAAGTGATATTGGGCGATGAGCTTTGTGTAGAAAAAGATTAAATATTTTCACATATAATACTAATTATCAATTCCTTATTATAATTATATTTAAGAATTATGGAAGAAACAAAGTTAAGATATTCAGATGAAGAGCTTGAGGAGTTTCGTCAAATTATCTTGGAGAAACTTGAGGTAACGAAGCGCGACTATAATGTTCTGATGGACCAGTTAACCAACCGTAACGACAACGGAGTGGACGACACGATGCCCACCTATCATACCTTGGAGGAAGGCAGCGAGACTCAATCAAAGGAGACCATTATGAATATGGCTGCGCGTGCACAGAAGTTCATCCAGGGGCTTCAGGCTGCTTTAGTTCGCATCGACAACAAGACTTATGGCATCTGTCGTGAGACGGGGAAATTGATTCCCAAGGAACGTTTGCGTGCTGTTCCACATGCTACTCTCAGCATCGAGGCTAAACACATGCGTGACAAGCGTCATTAAACTGTCGTTATCATCCATAGACAGGTAGATGGTCAGTAAAAGAAACCAAACAATCATCTGCGCTCTTATCGTCGTAGGGTCGCTGGTGATAGACCAGATTGTAAAGATTGCCGTAAAGACAGGCATGTATATCCACCAGAGTATACGTGTTACAGACTGGTTCTATCTTCTTTTTACAGAGAATAGAGGTATGGCATTCGGTATGGAACTTATGGATAAGTATCTGCTTACCAGTTTCCGTATCATTGCTGTTACTTTGTTGATATGGTATTTGGTACGTGTTATCCGTCGTGGCGATGAATCTATAGGATTCTTGGTTTGCCTTTCTCTCATCTTGGCAGGAGCTGCTGGAAACATTATTGATTGCCTCTTCTATGGTATGATTTTCAATAATCCCCCTGCTCCCATGATAGCTGATTTCGTGCCTTGGGGAACTGGCTATGAGGGTCTAATGCAGGGCAGGGTAGTGGATATGTTCTATTTTCCCCTTTTCGGATGGGATTGGCCTTCCTGGTTACCTTTATGGGGTGGACAGCATTTCATTTTCTTTAGTCCCATATTCAATTTCGCAGATGCTTGCATTAGTGTAGGTGTCATATCATTGCTCATTTTTTATCACAAGAGATTCCAGCATGCATAGAAGATGATCCGTTCGCTCATGAGACGTATTCCTCTTTCGTTGTTTTCCTTGCTCCTGATGCTTTGTGTGGTTGCATGTAAACCCAGCAAGCCACAAGGTGTCATGTCGGAGGGAAAGATGCAAAACGTCTTGGTGGATTATCATCTGGCTCAAGGAATGGCCGAGAACATGAGTGGAAACCGCGAGGAGAATCAGTACATGCTTGTCCAGGCGGTATTCCGTAAGCATCATATTACTGAGGCTCAGTTCGATACCTCATTAATTTATTATAGTACCCATAGCGAAGATTTTGCCAAGATGTACAAGGTGGTAAATGCCAGAATCGAGGCTAAGGCAAATGCTTTGGGAGTTGAATCAGAACCAAAGTCCATCTATGCTCATCTGACCAATCAAGGAGATACTGCCAATATCTGGATTGAACGCCCGTTGATAGCCCTTCGTCCTACTCGTCTGGACAACATCTACATCTTCTCGCTTCGCGCAGACAGCACCTTCCGTCCAGGTGACAGTTTCGTGTGGCACTTTCGTTCGTATTATGTCTTACAGGGCAATAATCGCGAAGCTTTTGCCCAATTGGTTGTTCACTATGAAAACGACAGCGTTGAGGGCAGGAGCCAATTCATTCGCGCAGATATCGAGACAGATGTGCGTGTGGAACCAGGTAAGGATAAGGACAGCCTGCAGATCAAAAGCCTTTCTGGGTATGTCTATTTGCCTATTGCCAGTCAGGACCCCAAGGTATTCCGTCTGTTGACGCTAACAGATATTGCTTTGGTTCGTTTCCATAAGATCATTCCAGATGAGAAGACGGGTCTGGCAAGCGATTCACTCAATCAGGATTCCATTCAATCCGATACCTCAGCCGTATCTTCCCAGCCCCATCAGCGTCTAACTCCTCAGCAAATGCGTGATGCACAACCTCGCGAGCGTACCATTAATGTCGTGAAAGAAAAGGCTGTCAATCCTAATCTGCGTCCTACCCGTCGACGCAATATCAATCAACCTCGCACCAACCGTCGTCGGAAAAGCTAAGCTTGTACGTTCCCTAAGGGCAAAGTGACATTGACCCCCGAAAACCATTTTATTATAATGTCTAAAGTCTCTGGCCGATTATAGCAATAATATAGCAGTTGACACAAAATAGTCCTGTTATATGTATCACTAGTATCCCGTTAAAAATTGGAATTATGTCTATATATTACGTCAGTTCGGGATAAGGATTAAAAGAGCATAAGTTGTTTTGTTTCC
>CAMKMK010000044.1 GCA_946413885.1 uncultured Prevotellaceae bacterium | reverse complement strand
AGGGCCATGCATATCTAAGCAAAGACGTATTGGAAGGACAAGAAACTTCTGGCGTCAAGGTTCTCTACTTTGTTGGCGATGATGCAACTGCCATTGAGGAAGTAAACGAAGTTGCTGAGACCGAAGGTGCTATTTACAACCTGCAGGGCGTTCAGGTCAACAGCTCATACAAGGGTATCGTTATCCGTGGTGGCAAGAAGTTCCTGAACAAGTAATCACCATTCGGATAGAGAAACAAAGAAATAATTCACTTATCAATAAAGAAGTAAAAAGTTATGAAGAAATATATTGTTCCAGAATTGGATATCTTGTATTGCGAAACACAGATTGTAATGACATCCATTGGCGAAGGAGATGCTGATCCTAGCATCGATGTAAACACTAAAGAAGAATCGTGGTTCGATTTTTGAAGTATCTTACGATTAAGATCATTGCAATCTTTTTTATTCTTCTTTTTTTAGGATAATTTTATTTAGACAGAGGGAGCATCACATTGCGGATGCTCCCTTTTTTCGTGTTTGTATAGCACGAACGTATTCTAACGTGTATTTCAACGAATGCTTACCGTCGAGCAACATGAACACGGTCTATAAGCGTGTTGTGAGCAATGTGGGGAGTGGCGGCATCGATGGCATGAAAACAAGAAAGCCTTTGCCTTACAAACTTGATTTATTCGACATTTTATTTGTCATATTGAAGAAATGTGTGGAAATATTTAAGTAATTAACAAAACTCATTGATTTTCTGAAGATTAAATGTATAATTAACAAAGTATTGTTACAGATTCTTACAGGAAAATACAAAAAAATTCATGATACATCATCAATTATAGGACGATTTTCGTTTTTTTATGTATCTTTGTAATCAAGAATCTGATAAATGCCATAAAATAAATAGAATCAAATATTTCCTGCTAATGGGTAACTATACAAAGTCTACTATTCAACTATTATGCGTAACGTACTTGAACATATTGACGAGATAATTGAACCGCACAAAGAGAACATTTGGTCACAGATTTATGATTGGATCATGTTAATTGCAATAGCAATAGGTGTTCTTCCTCTGATGTTTCGCACTCATTACCAATTATTTTGGTATTTTGATATTGCTTCGTGTCTATGCTATATCATTGACTATATTTTACGTTGGACAACTTGTGGTGTACGCTCAAACAGGAAACATTGGGCAACATATGTTATTTATCCCTTCACTCCAATGGCTATTATTGATTTGCTTTCAATACTTCCAACCATAAATGTATTGACTCCGACATTCAAGATAGCCCGTGTTTCACGTTTATTGAAGATTCTGAGAGTCGTGAAGGTGGTGCGATACTTTGAGTCATTAGAGATTGTTCTTGCGGTAATAAAGAAACAAAAGAAAATCCTCTATACAGTACTATCTTTGGCTTTATTCTATACATTCATCACAGCGATGATTATGTTTAATGCAGAAGAAGATATAAATCCGGAAACAGGGAAGTATCTTTTTGACGATTTTTTCGATGCGTTTTATTGGGCGGTATGTACTTTAACAACGGTAGGATATGGAGATTTGTATCCTATTTCTGACACAGGCCGGTTCATCAGCATCATATCTTCGATAGTTGGTATTGCAATAATAGCCTTGCCCTCAGGCGTTATTACTGTAGGATATTTAGATGAATTAAGAGTGAGAAAAGAGGAGAGAACTTTAGAAAACACAAATGACACAGGGACAACTTTTGAGGAACATAGTAGGCAAAATATCTCTCATAACATCAGAGGAAAAGAGGTCAAATAAAAATGGTTCTTCTTCAATTTACAATTTTATTGAAGTAGCAATGTTGGCTTTGTGTGCGATTTCAAAAAAAATGTGCTGACACGACACGTTGATCAGGGCAAATGATTATTGTGGTTGGCTCTGTAACTTGCTGTGAGTAAACATTTTGCGATTCGTGTTCTTCTGATGACGAAATTGGGGTTAAGGCAGAAGTTGGTGAAATTGAGGCAATTTTGTAAGCTGTTTTGAGCTTTATGCGCTATAAGAATGGGGATAAGCGCCCCACAGGTACTTACCCCCAAACGTTTATGTTAGATTGGATCTGAAGTCTATTCGATGACGATTCTTGTCCAATTGTGTGTATCAGGCTCGATGCCGTACTGAATGTTGCGCAGCTTGTTGTAGAGCTTCGTACAGATGGGGCCTGGCTGGCCATCCTTGCTGATGACGTAGCTTACTTTGGTGTCCAGGTCGTCGATTCGCTCGATGGGAGAGATGACGGCTGCTGTACCACAGGCTCCTGCTTCCTCGAAGGTTGCCAGCTCTTCCTCAGGAATCTGACGGCGTTCCACTTTCATGCCAAGATCCTGAGCCAGCTGCATCAGGCTTTTGTTGGTGATGGAGGGCAGGATGGATGTGCTCTTGGGAGTCACGTATGTGTTTCCTTTGATGCCAAAGAAGTTGGCTGCTCCACACTCGTCCATGTATTTCTTCTCTTTGGCATCCAGATAGAACTCGCAGCTGTAGCCCAGATCGTGGGCCATCTTGTTGGCACGCAGGGAAGCGGCATAGTTTCCGCCTACCTTATATATACCTGTGCCCAGGGGTGCGCTGCGGTCGTATTCTCGAATGATAACGTAGGGATTGGTGGCGAATCCGCCTTTGAAGTAAGGGCCTACGGGCGTAACAAAGATCAGGAAAAGGTATTCTGAAGCGGGATGAACGCCTACCTGAGCACTTGTTCCGATGAGGAGGGGACGGACATACAGGGTGGCTCCGCTCTCGTATGGGGGGATGAAGCGCTCGTTGAGACGAACCACTTTCTCTACCATCTCGATGAATTTCTCTGTGGAAAGCTCAGGCATCAGGATGCCTCGACAGGTGCTTTGCAAGCGGGCTGCGTTCTCGTCAGGACGGAAGATGCGAACCTTGCCGTCTGGACAGCGATAAGCCTTCAGGCCCTCGAATGCCTCTTGCCCGTAATGCAGGGAGGTTGCTGCCATGTGAATGGGGATTGTCTCCTCGCTGCAAACCTCTATCTCACCCCATGCGCCGTTGCGATAATAGCAACGAACGTTGTAGTCGGTTTTCATGTAACCGAATGAGAGGTTACTCCAATCAATATCGCTCATATTCGTATGCTTTTGATTATAATTCTTAACGTATTTGATAGACAAAGTTACGGTTTTCTGTTGAATCTTGCGTGAAAATACTAAAAAAACAGTCTTGCCAGAGGTTATTTTTCTTCCTCAGACAGGATTTTCTGTATTTCCTGTTCTATGTTGACCAGTTGGGCGCGGCAGAATTTGATGAGTTCTTTCGCGTGATTCAGTTTTTCTGCCAGCTGATCGATTCCCAGTTCGTTGTTCTCCATTTGGCTGCTGATTTTCTCCAGTTCAGCCATTGCTTCTTCGTATTTCATGCTTCTACAATTGATTTTATTTCTCCATGTTCTGTACGGGTAATAATGTGGTCTCCAGGACGAAGTTGATTGGGGTTCCGCACCAGTTTCCCTTCATGCGTGGTGATGCTGAATCCTAACTTCAGGAGACGGTCAGGGTTGAGACTCTCTATTTGACTCGTGATGAGGTCCAGCCGATGAGATTCGTTTTGGAGTCTTCGCTCCACGTTCTGACGAAGTCTTTGCTGAAGGAGGTCCAGCTGATGACCAATCCGTTGGCTAACGGTTTGAAAGAGTAGGGGGATGTGTTCCTTCAGTCTCTCTAATCTGTTTTGTTCGTTCTTCAGTTGATTGTTTGCAGCCTGGGATAACCGTTGCTGCAGTTGGTTCAGGAACGAGAGTTCTTCCAGCTGATGGTCAATCAGGAATGCGGCGGCGGCAGTAGGAGTCTTCACCCGCTGGTGGGCAACGTAATCAAGTACTGTTTCGTCGCGTTCGTGTCCAATTCCTACGATGACAGGCAAAGGGAACTGGGCAATAATGCTTGCCAATTGATAGGAATCGAAGTCGGACATGTCAGCCACAGCGCCTCCTCCTCGAATGATCACCACAGCATCCCATTTCTCCTCCTCGTTTGCTATCTGGCAGAGGGCAGCCGATACGCTCTCCTCTACGTGTTGGCCCTGCATGGTGGCTGGAAACAATTGAATCTGGAAACGGAGTCCATATTCGTTGTGAAGCAGTTGGTCGCAGAAGTCTCCGTATCCTGCAGCAGTCTCAGCGCTGACGACAGCTATCCGCCAAGTCAGTCTATGCATGGGGAGTGTCTGATTATCGTGAAGGATTCCTTCCTCCTCCAGTTTAACCAGAATCTCTTTGCGGCGTCGAGCCAAGTCACCCATCGTGTAGCTGGAATCGACATCCGTGATTTTCAGTGCATAGCCATACTGTTCGTGGAAAGTGACCTGCACTTCCAGCAGGACTTTCAGACCTGCCCGTATCTCTTGTCCCGTCTCATGCAGGAAGCGAAGTCTGATGAGATTGTATTGCTGTGCCCAGCAATTCACCCTTGCACGGGCTATAACGTTGCGTCCGCTCTCGTCTTTCTGAATGAGTTCCCCATAGAAATGGCCGTTGCTTGCTTGTCGTGCCTCCGCAAGTTCCCCCGTCACCCAATAGGTGTCATCAAGGTTGTTCTCAATGACATCTCTGATGATGTTGTTCAGTTCCCAAAGAGTGACTGGAGTCATTTTCCGTTATCGTAATCTGCAATCTTCTTCCGATAGTATGCCTCCAGATCAGTCCATTTGTAATAAGGGAAGTTATCTGTCTGGGCAGGCATGCTTACCTCATGCTCGTTGAGCATCGCCTTTACGAAAATGTCACCATTCTTCTTCTTTTTCTTGGGACGATAGAAGATGAGTTGCACATTGCTCGCCATAGGGAAGATACGGGTGTCTGACCATACTCGATCCAGCGTGTCCACATCCTCCACAGCAATCTCAGGATAAGTATGATCCAATTCCATCAAAGCTGCTAAAGGCATCAGGCAGACTTCGTGGCCAAAACGCAATGTGGCGCCACGATAAGTCTTGCTGTTGACGATGGTATCTGCCGTATTGAGGAAGTTTTCCAGCAGGCTCTTCATGAAGAAGGGGGCTAATCCACTTGACAATCCTATGTAATTGTTGATGTTTCGATAGTACCACTGACCATACACTTCATCCTCAGTAAAGAGGTCCCAAAGATTGATTTTCTCAATCTCCATCCCCTCATGGCTTTGCATGTTGCGACAGATGTCGAACACGCGGCGCATCAGGCTGCCTGGGTCCTTAAACTTTTCATCACGATACGTGGTATCCTTCATGATTTCAGCCCAGAAGCGTGGCCACACGGTCATCTTCCGCTTGTAATTGGTGCGCAGACGGGAGGAACGTTCATTGTTACTGTCCTTAATACGTTGTTCGCGAGGTCCTGAAATGTAGTACATGAACTTCTGACTCGATTCATTGTGCATAGCGACTTTAGGATTGAAGGCCGTTATCTCCTCGCATTCAGCCACCATAGAGAGAATGCATCGTATCACAACACTACTGGTGGCATCCACTTGGCAGTTCTTGGCTCCAAAGATTTCAGGGAAGTTCTGGCACATGCGCTTACCGATGCCGTGGTGTTGCTTTTCGCCCAAAGGAGTCAGATCACCGATGCGGTTGATGGCTGTCTCATGAATCTCGTTGAGTTGTTCGCGCAGCAGCTCACCACGTTCCGTCAGGTTGCCTTTTTCGTGAGCACGTTCCAAAATTCCCATTGCATCTGTGTACTCGCTGTCGCTGCATAGCCAACGGCTTCCATGCCGCGCATAGGTGCTGATGTAGAAAGGCTCGTATCCCTTAGGACTTCGAGTCGGCTTCTCAGTAGGAGTAACGTAAGACTTGAAGTTACTGCCCGACATCAGGATGTTCTCATGAATTTCCTGGCGAGCCTGCGACCAGTCCTGTCCTCCCTGTGCAAAAAGCATACTGGCGCCACTAAGGGCAGCCAGTATGGACATACATATTCTCTTCATAGAGGATTGAGTTATTAACCTAAGAAGCTGAGCAGGATACCTGCAGCAACAGCTGAGCCGATCACGCCAGCCACGTTGGGACCCATAGCGTGCATCAGCAAGAAGTTGCGTGGGTCGGCCTTTTGACCTTCTGCCTGGCTAACGCGAGCAGCCATGGGGACGGCACTCACTCCAGCAGACCCAATCAGAGGATTGATCTTCTCCTTCAGGAACAGGTTCATCACCTTAGCCATCAGAACACCGCAACCACTACCAATACCAAATGCTACGATTCCTACACAGAGGATACCCAATGTTTGCCAGTTCATGAAAGAAGTGGCGGTAGCCGTTGCACCTACAGTCAGACCCAGACAGATGACCACGATGTTGTTCAGTTCGTTCTGAGCAGCCTTGCTCAAACGCTCCACTACACCGCTCTCCTTCATCAGGTTACCCAACATCAAGCAACCAATCAGCGTTCCTGCTGAGGGAACGATGAGGGATACGATGATAGCCACAATGATGGGGAAGAGGATCTTTTCCTTCTTGCTCACGCTGCGTAGCTGGCTCATGCGTATCATACGCTCATCCTTGGTGGTCAACAGTCTCATGATAGGAGGTTGAATCACAGGGACAAGAGCCATATAGCTATAAGCTGCCACAGCGATGGGACCAAGCAGCTCAGGAGCTAGTTTGCTGGTCAGGAAGATAGCTGTGGGGCCATCAGCACCACCAATGATACCGATGGAAGCTGCCTGAGCAGGGGTGAAGCCGAAAATGGGGATATCAATCTGTGTTACCAGAAAGGTAGCAAAGATACCGATTTGAGCGGCAGCACCCAACAAGAGACTCTTGGGATTGGCAATCAGAGGACCAAAGTCCGTCATCGCGCCTACACCCATGAAGATCAGGCAAGGATACACGCCAGCCTTTACTCCTATATAGAGGATGTCAAGAAGTCCTCCTTCACGCATGATGTGACCATAGCTGTGATAATAAGGACTGTTGGGGTTCAGGAACTCGTCGTTCCACATCTGCGAATCAAACATGCCGGCACCAGGCAGATTGGTCAGAATCATGCCAAATGCGATAGGCAACAGCAACAGAGGCTCGTACTCTTTCTTGATGGCCAAATAGAGTAGCAGGCAGCCAATGAGCAGCATTACTGCATTTTTCCAGCCTTCTCCGTAGAAGAATGTTACGAAGCCCATTTCTTCAAAGAAATTGCCCAAACCTTCTTCCACATTGAAGCCTGCAGCCATCATGGGAGTAGCCACCAGAAGCAGCATTGCCAGAATGGATAGGAATTTAATGTTGGTTTTCATAATTTCCGTGTCTCGTATTTACTGCTTACTTCCATTATGCTATTTCAACAAGTGCATCGCCACCCTGTACCTGAGCGCCTTGCTCAACGAGGACTGCTTTCACGGTACCTGCGGACTCGGCTGTGATGTTGTTCTCCATCTTCATAGCTTCCAGTACGAGGACGGTATCGCCTGCGTTCACCTGGTCACCAGCCTTCACTAAAATCTTGGTTACAGTACCAGGAAGGGGAGCGGTTACACAACTTGCGCCAGCAGCTGGTTTGGGGGCAGCAGAAGCTGCCTGAGGAGCAACAGGTGCAGCGGCAGGCTTGGGAGCGGGAGCCGCAGGTGCAGCTTGAGCGTCAGCTTGGAACTCAACCAGTGCCTCGCCTTGATTTACGCTTTGGCCAACGGTGACGACAACCTTCTTTACTGTTCCGTCAGCTTCAGCCACGATATCGTTAGCCATCTTCATGGCTTCCATGATGATGAGTACATCGCCTTTCTTAACCTTTTGCCCATCGCTGACTACCACCTTGGTAATAGTACCAGGCAGAGGAGCACTGATGGTGTTGGAACCTCCAGTTGCTGCCTGAGGCGTGGCTACTGGTGTAGCTGCATTGGCAGCTGGATGATGTATCGTGGGATGTGGAGCATGTACTGCCTCAGGGAGTTCCACCTGATAAGCCTTACCGTTGACGGTTACCTCTAATGAGCCATTCTCTTGTTCTGCTACAGTAGCTGTATAGTCGGTACCGTCTATCTTAAACTTGAAATCTTTCATTTGAATTTTAAATTAATTTATTCATTCATCTTTCCTTGTTCAACATTCTCTCTTTCTTACACTTATAGTGTAGGATTCAGTACTGCATGCCATGCTGGATAACGTTCCTGGGCAATGGTCAAGACGCCACTCTCCACATCGTGAGAGTTGTTTAGATACAGATACAGGGCAATAGCCACAGCGGCTTTGTCTTCCTCGCTGGCTGTTGCCAAAGATGCTGCCTTGGAGACAACGGGAACAGCAGCAGGTTGGGACGTTGTGCCCTTGCTGGAACCTTTTGTCAGCAAGCTGAAAATCTGCAGCACCAGTACGAGAATGATCAGGATGGAAAATACTGTTGCAACAGAGATTCCTGCCAGCATCCAAGCTACACCCCAGTCAACTGATAATACTGTCATATCTTTTCTTTTTTTTGATTACAGAGGAATATTGCCGTGTTTCTTGGCAGGGTTGGTCAACTTCTTGTTTGCCAACTGGGCCAGAGCACGGATGATACGGAAACGAGTGTTGCGTGGCTCAATCACATCATCGATGTAGCCATACTTGGCAGCCTGGTAGGGAGTTGCGAACAGCTTGTTGTATTCGTCCTCCTTCTCCTTGATGAAAGCTTTTGCCTCTTCGGTCTTTCCCTCTTCCTTCAGCGCCTTAGCCTCTTTAGCATAAAGGACGGAAGCAGCACCGCTGGCTCCCATGACAGCAATTTCGGAAGATGGCCATGCGTAGTTCAGGTCACCACGCAACTGCTTGCATGACATCACAATGTGAGAACCACCATAGGACTTGCGCAGGGTAACGGTAACTTTGGGTATGGTAGCCTCACCATAAGCATAGAGCAACTTGGCTCCGTGCTGGATGACAGCGTTGTACTCTTGACCTGTGCCAGGCAAGAATCCTGGAACGTCCACGAGAGTCACGATAGGGATATTGAATGCGTCACAGAAACGTACGAAACGTGCGCCTTTACGGCTTGAATTGCAGTCCAGCACACCAGCCAACTGCTTGGGTTGATTGGCGACTACACCAACACTTTCACCGTTGAAGCGTGCGAAGCCGATGATGATGTTCTTAGCAAAATTAGGCTGAACCTCAAAGAATTCTCCGTTGTCCACGATACTGACAATCACCTCGTACATGTCATAAGCCATGTTGGGATTGTCAGGAATGATATCGTTCAGGAAATCTTCCTTGCGGTCTATTGGATCAGTACATTCCACGCGAGGTGTCTTTTCCATGTTGTTCTGAGGAATGTAGCTCACAAGTTGTTTGATCATGGCGATGCACTCCTCATCACTCTTAGCGGTGAAGTGGGTAACGCCAGACTTGGTAGAGTGTACGCTGGCACCTCCTAATTGTTCTTGGGTAACAACCTCACCCAAAACGGCTTTCACAGGGCCAGGACCAGTAAGGAACATGTAGCTGGAGTTCTCCACCATGAAGGTGAAATCAGTCAGGGCAGGGCTATAAACAGCTCCACCTGCACAAGGACCCATAATGGCACTCAACTGGGGAATCACACCGCTTGCCATGATGTTGCGCTGGAAGATCTCAGCATAACCGGCCAGAGCATTGATACCCTCTTGCAGACGTGCGCCACCAGAGTCATTCAGTCCGATAACGGGTGCGCCCACCTTCATAGCCATATCCATTACCTTGCAGATTTTGCTTGCCAGCATTTCACTCAGAGAACCTGCCGATACGGTGAAGTCCTGAGCGAAGACATAGACCAGACGACCGCCGATGGTACCGCAGCCAGTCACTACACCATCACCCAGATAATGCTTCTTTTCCATACCGAAGTTCGTACAGCGGTGCTCCACGAACATGTCCATTTCCTCGAAACTACCTTCATCCAGCAACAAGGCAATACGTTCGTGTGCCGTGAGTTTGCCTTTAGCGTGCTGTTTCTCAATA
This sequence comes from uncultured Prevotellaceae bacterium, assembly GCA_946413885.1. Lineage (GTDB taxonomy): Bacteria > Bacteroidota > Bacteroidia > Bacteroidales > Bacteroidaceae > Physcousia. The sequence continues at coordinate 3,532 of CAMKMK010000044.1, read as the reverse complement.
GCTTTTTCGCCTCCACCAATACGGGCTTTGGCACGGAGTTCTACCAACTCCTTGATTTTTTCTGTTTGAATACTCATTTTTATTTAGATAAATAAAGGATTGCTTTTTTCGCACGCAAAGGTAATAAAAAAAGATGTAAGACGATTCTATTTTATGTAAAATCTTGGTTAAAAATTTACCCTCTTTCGGGTTTTTCCAGAAAAATGTTTATTTTTGCAACTTGAAATATTATATATCTAAATGAAACATCGTTATCTCACCCTTTTTCTGGGTCTTGTAAGTTTTCTTTTCATGCAGGCTCAGGACGGGTATGACCCCATTCCAAATCCTGAAGCTGTTGTGCTCTCAGGTAATATGCGCTTCACCGTTCTCACGCCTCAGATGATTCGTATGCAGTACAGCGAGACTGCCCAATTTGAGGATCGAGCCAGCTTTGCCGTTGTCAATCGTAAACTTCCTGTGCCGGAGTTCACGACGCAGACTGAGGATGGTTACCTCTACATCAGGACGTCCGCCTTGGAGTTACGCTATCGTATTGGTTCCCAGCCTAAAGCGACAGACCGTTCCACCAAGAATCTAAGCATCACTTTTCTGCTTAATGGGCAAGCTGTCACGTGGTATCCAGGCAAGGATGATGCCCTCAATCTGGGAGGAACACGTCGTACGCTCGATAATGCTTGGGGTGATTCCTTCAAGGAGGGTATCGAGAAAGGCCTTCTTTCACGTGCTGGATGGAGCATTATCGACGAGTCACCTTCGACCCAACGAGGTGACGGCAGTCGAAGTTTCGTTTTTCAGCCTACCAGCGATGGCTTCATGTGGGTTGACAAGCCTGTCGATCCTGCTGCCACAGACTGGTATTTCCTTGGTTATGGCCACGATTACAAGCAATGCCTCCGCGATTTCGTTCTTGTAGCCGGTCGCATTCCCTTGCCTCCCAAGTACATCTTTGGATACTGGTACAGTCGTTATTATGCCTACACCCAGCAGCAGTTCCGTCAACTCGTGATGGAGATTGAGCATAACAATATTCCCATTGATGTGATGATTGTTGATACGGATTGGCACATCAACGGCTGGACGGGATGGACTTGGAACACCGATTTGATTCCCAATCCCAAGCAGTTGCTTGCCTACTTTCATCAGCATGGTCTCAAAACAAGTCTAAATCTTCATCCTGCTTATGGAGTGAAGAGCAACGAGGACAACTATTCACTCCTGCGAGCCGATATGGGATTGCCTTCCACTTCGACTGAAACCATTCCTTGGCAGCTTAATGACTACACGTTCTACAAGTCAATGTTCAAGAATATCATACGTCTCCGTGAGCAGGATGGAGTGGATTTCTGGTGGCTCGACTGGCAGCAATGGTTAACCAATCCATATTTGGATGGGTTGGGGGAGACATTTTGGTGCAATCATGTCTTCTTTGAGGATATGCGCATCAATCGTCCTGAGGTACGTCCCGTCATCTTTCATCGTTGGGGAGGTCTTGGCAGTCATCGCTATCAGATAGGTTTTTCGGGCGATACTTTTTCTGCTTGGAGCACCCTCGCCTTCGAAGTGGGTTTCACCAGCCAAGCCAGCAACGTCGGCTATGCCTACTGGGGACATGATCTGGGCGGTCATCAGGGAGGCAACAATGATCCTGAACTTTTCCTTCGCTGGATGCAGTTTGGCGCTTTCACTCCCATTTTCCGTTCTCATGCAACCAACGCCAGCAATCTCGAGCGTCGCATTTGGCGTTACAGCAATTTCCCGCAACTCCTCGATGCTGTTCGTCTTCGTTACCGCATCTTTCCTTATTTATATACGGCTGCACGCGAGACTTACGAGACAGGCATCGGCATGAACCGTCCCCTCTATTACGAGTATCCTGAAGAGAACAATGCCTATAAGTACGAGGATGAGTACTTCTTTGGCAACGATATGCTCGTGGCTCCCGTCTATATGCCAACTCAATCCGATGGTTACGCCCACCGCAGCATTTGGCTCCCTGAAGGCAAGTGGTGGGACACTACGTCTGGTCGTCTCATTTCAGGCGACCGCACCTTCATGGGATATTTCACTTCCGATGAGATTCCGCTTTATTATCGTGCTGGCTCCATCATACCTAACTATCCTGATCAGCGAACGGTGCAAACTACTCCTGACACGATCATCGTGCAGGTAGTACCAGGAGCGGATGGAGAGGGAAGGTTTTACGAGGACGCTGGAGACACGCAGGATTATCCCACTCAGTTTACAGATACACGTTTCTCTCAGCATCGTGCGGGGGGAAACATAGACTTCCAGATTGCAGCACGCGAAGGTCACTTTGATTCGATGCCTGCTGAGCGCGTGTGGCAAGTCGAGTTCCTGGGTCAGGAGATGCAGCCTGAGGGTGTTACTCTCGATGGTCAGGATGTGCTCTCTGACGATCAGGTTTGCCGCTACGATGCCGACTCGCGGGTGCTTAGAATTACCGTTCCTCGCCGCAGTTGCTCTACTCCTGTCAACATTCATGTCATTGGTGCCCCCAGTACGATGGCTCATCTCTAAATAAATGCCTACTACGATGAAGAAGATCATATTTTCCCTTGCATTCCTTTTTCTGGTCATCTCTGCTCAGGCTCAGCGTGCCATCTATGCTGTTGGAAGCGCAGTTCCTGGCGAGTCTCAGGAACTTGAGAAGTTCGCTGATGGTACTTTCCATTTTCACGGCACCTTACAGCCTGGCGACCTTTTCCTCACCACCAGTTCAACCTTGCGTTCCACCTCACTCTGCTATGCGCCCAAGTACGAGGATTCCAACATTGTGAACGACGGCATTCCTTACACTTCTGCTCGAGGCAACTCGTCGTCTTTGGCCTGGAAAGTCCTTTTCTCAGCCGATAATTACCGTTTCGTGCTCGATCCCGCTTCAACCACCGTCAGGGGCGAACTCTTCGAGTGGTGGTACGAGGCGTGGATAGTAGGCGGATGCGTGGCTCCAGACCAGACCGATGGTTGGGATTTGGAGAAAGCCGAGCCCATGTATCAGAGCATCAGCGACCCGTACGTGTGGACTTGGCGAGGTTTGCTCAAGAACTATTCTGGTAATGTGGAATCCAAGAGGTTCAAGATTCTGGGGCAATACGGATGGAATCCCAAGTCACTCCATCCCTTCACTCAGGACGCTTCCATCCTCGATGCCACTCAGGTAGCCTACAATTATTCGCACGACTACAAATGGAACTTGGTTCAGAATGGATACTACAGCATCACCGTTAATATCTTTCTCGAGACCATCACCGCCACGTATTTAGGTACCCAGCAACCAGATGCCGTTTCGTCTGCCTACGCTTCAGAGCTTCAAATCTTCGCTTCAGGTCGTCAGGTTCGTGTCGTCAGCGACCATCTCCTTACCGCTACACTTTGCTCTTTGGATGGTCGCCAGCTTCTCACGGAATCAGGGACCGATCTCCGTCTTACTGCTCCCTCGCCAGGCGTTTATGTTGTCAGGACGGACAAGACCTCCCGCAAGGTGGTTGTGAAGTAACATTGTCTCTTT
>CAMKMK010000043.1 GCA_946413885.1 uncultured Prevotellaceae bacterium | reverse complement strand
ACGTAATAACTGCCTGCATGAGCCGTTTCCGTTGCTTTCTCATATCGAGAGCGCCATCCTTTCAGAGAACCATTCTCACGGCCGGCAACCGTCTTCAGTGGACCAGTCGTAGGCATCACCATGAAGTTTCCCAAATCCCCATACCATCCTACACCACTCATCTGCGTCATGGAAAAACCTTCGATAGTCTGGTGCTCGTCACTATAACCAGGGCCATTGTCGCCACCCGTGATGGTCTGAGGACTCACCTGAACCATACCATACGGCGTGGTGGCACCTGGGAACGTTTTGCCCAAACCATGATAAGCACTTGCCTTACCTACATCTGTACTGGCACCTATAAAAGGATTCACATATTCGGCTTGCGACCAACTCTGAAGAGCAGCTGAGAGAAAAACGGAGAGAAAGAGTTTGCGGAAATTTGTCATGTTATTCGTAAGTTTTCGAGACAAAGATAAAACTTTTTTTGCAAAGCTGCAAAGAGATTAGGAAAATGAAAATACAAGCATCACCCTATTATATGGTAAAGGGGAAATTGTCAAATAGCTTATCATACAAAAAAAGAGAATCTCTCCCTCTTTCTCTTTAAGGAAAGAGACATACGAAAGATATTAATCTACGAGAAGAATTCTTAAGATTCCTCTATTGGGTTGTGATTTGAAAGTTACAATAATCTATTTAGGGAAGAGTTGCCCTTAGAATGGCTTGTACTCCACGAATGCCTCCATTGCCTCATAGCAAGCCAAACCCAAGCTATCGTAAAGCTGTGCCGTGGCACGGTTGCGGTCTTCGGAACGTTGCCAGAAGAGGCGGGTATCATTACCCAAGAAAGGAGCTGATTCCATCTGTGAGCTGTGCTTCAGGATAGAATTACGCTTAGCTCGTAACTCCTCAGGAGACATGGGCACGCACATCTCGATGTTCTCGATTTCCCATTCTGCCCAAGCACCACGATACATCCAGATGCGACAATCCTTGAGCCACTCGGCATCTTCCTGTTTTTCCAAATCGATAGCGGCAAGAACGGCATCTGTACACTTACGGTGAGTGCCGTGAGGATCTGCCAAATCGCCTGCCACAAAAATCTCGTGAGGCTGGATTTTCTTCAGCAAATCACGAACAATCTCCACATCCTTCTCTGTCATAGGGAGTTTCTCTATCATTCCACTCTCATAGAAGGGTAAATCCAGGAAGTGGACACGATCCAAAGGAATCATGTTGTAAGTACAAGCTGTACGAGCTTCGCCACGACGAATCAACCCTTTCAAAGTGCGTACTTCCTGCGTGTCCATGTCGCCCTCTTTCTTCTTATTGAAGAAATCCTTGATTTCGGCATATATCTTACAGATTGTCTCATTCTTGCTGTCCATGAAAATCTGGTTGAAACCATTCACAAAATGCATAAAACGAGTCACCTCTTCATCATTCACGGCAATGTTGCCAGATGTTTCGTAAGCCACGTGTACCTCATGCCCTTGCTTTACCAATCGCTGGATGGTACCTCCCATTGAGATGACATCATCATCAGGGTGTGGAGAGAAGACCAGCACTCGCTTGGGATAGGGTTTCGCACGTTCAGGGCGATGGGTGTCATCGGCATCTGGTTTTCCACCAGGCCATCCTGTGATGGTGTGCTGCAAGTCATTGAATATCTTAATATTGCAATCGTAGGCAGATCCGTATAGAGCCAAAAGTTCTGACAAGCCATTCTCGTTGTAGTCCTTGTTGGTTAACTTCAGCAATGGCTTCTTCGTGATTCCACAAAGCCACACCAAAGCGGCACGAGTTAACTTGTCATCCCACTTGCAACTCGTCACCAACCAAGGGTGAATAATGCGGGTCAATTTGCTGGCACACGCCAAATCTACAACCACATTCGTATCATTGTGGGTCTGGAGGAAACTGGCTGGGATAGTATCCGTAATGGCCCCTTCGATAGTTTCCTTGATAATGCCAGCCTTCTCCTCGCCCCAAGCAGTCAAGAAAATCTTACGAGCCGAAAGGATGTTGGCGATTCCCAACGTGATGGAACAGGGAGGAACAGGTTCCTGACCGCCAAAACTCATCGTCATCTCCTCGCGTGAGATAGCATCTATCAGCATCAGACGAGTGCGACTACTCAAAGTAGAACCTGGCTCGTTAGTGGCGATATTGCCCACACGTCCGATACCCAATAGGATGATATCCAATCCTCCAAAGGTGTCTATGCGTTCCTCATAAAGGCGACACTGAGCCTGCACCTCTTCCTGAGGAATCGAACCATCCATTGAATATATGTTCTGTTCTGGAATATCTACCTTGTCGAGGAAATACTCCCTCAATTGATGCAAACTGCTGATCTTACTGTCTGGTTTCAAGGGGAAGTACTCGTAGGCATTGAAAACTACCACATTCCTGAAACTCAATTTCTTACTCTTGTGGCGACGAATCAGTTCTTCATATACAGGTATCAAACTCTGACCTGTACCCAAACCCAGCACACAATATTTACCCAACTTGTGTTTCGCTTTGATTTCAGCCTCTATGGTGTCAGCAATGGCTGCCGCACCTAATTCCGCCTTGGGATAAATGTCAGTAGGAACTTTCTCAAAACGTGTAATCTCACTACGGTCAACAGCCGTCTTTGGGGCATAAAACTCCTCAGGTACCTTGTTCAGTACAATCAGGGAACTTAGATTCAGATTCAAATTCATATTCTTCATGTATTTTTACTTTCCTGTTCTTCTTCACCTCCATGAATCCGCATGGATGCAATTTCCCTGCAAAGTTACAATCTTTCCTCTCATTTTTGTTCTCTTCCTCCCAAATTTCTTCCTTAAAGTTTCTTAAAGAAATTCTTCACAGGCACTTCCCTACAATTTCTCAATATTTTTTTTTACCTTTGTGAAACTCTTTGCAAGCAAAACCATCAAAAACAGAATATTTCTATGGAAAGTCACTTATCCCCAATGAATATGAAAAAACTGATTCTCTTTTTAAGTCTTATCCATCTATTGCCTATCCAAGCACAAAAGATAGATTTTAGCGTGACGGAAGAATATTCCCCTTACGTCTTTGGCTTCAATCTGGAGCACACACGGTCAGCTGTAAATGGTGGGCTGAGTGCCCAGATGCTAAAGAATCGCAAATTCGCTGGCAAACCTCAAGCCAATCTGGGTCTCTCCGCTCACTGGTTCCCCATAGGGGAAAAGGTTTTTTATATTAAGGAAGACGGAAGTGCCTACACAAAACATATCAGTTTGCCCAACATGCATCGTCGGAACGAGATGAGTGCTCAAGTGTTGGAAAACCTTGTTGATGGCCAGACGGTTGGTGTAGGTCAACACGAACTGGGTCTGACAAAAGGGAAAATTTATGAACTGCGAATGGTGACACGTGTAAACAAACCCATCCAACTGAAAGTGGAATTAACCAATCGGTTAAATAGCCAAATCTATGCTAGTCATATCTTATCCCTCGTTCCCTCTCAGGATTGGGTAATCAGCAAAATCCTCCTCACTCCCTCGGCTGACGATGCAGAAGCCGATATCCGTTATACATTTGTTGAACAGGCAGAGCTCACCATCGGAGCTCTCTCCATGATGCCTCAGGACAATTTTCACGGTATGCGGCGTGATGTGGTAGAGAACCTAAAAAGGATTGGTCCACGTCTCATTCGCTGGCCTGGCGGTAACTTCGCTGGTGAATATCGTTGGAAAGATGGATTGATGCCTGTGGATCAACGTGCTCCTTTACAGGCCTATACAGAGATAGAGACCCAACCTCATAGCGACGGCTATGACTACCACGAGATCAACACTGATGATTTCATTGCCCTGTGTCGTGAAGTTGGAGCCGAACCTATGATAACCATCAACCTGGCTTGGGAATCGCCTGAAGAAAGTGCACAGTGGGTAGAATATTGTAACGGGTCGATTGATACTGAGTATGGTAAACTGCGGGCAGAACAAGGACATCCTGATCCTTATAATGTACACTTTTGGTCGCTGGGTAACGAGATGGGGTACGGCCACATGGAAGGTCCTTCTGGCCCTGAAGGCTATACCGACTTTGCCTTGCGACATGCGGAGGCTATGCTGAAAGTGACTCCCAATCTGGAACTATTTGCCTCAGGTCCTTATCCTAATGATGATTGGGCCCACAAGTCGGCTGCAAAGATGGCTGATCATGTGAAGTACATTTCTCTACATAGCTATTTCCTGCCAAGAGGTGGATATCATTATACCACTCCTGAGGAAACCAGAAAAACTTATGAGAATATTGTAGCCTCTGCAATGAATACAAAAGACTATGCTCTTAAGATGAGAAAAAGTCTGAATGAGACAGGGAAGGAACTGCACATCTCATACGACGAATGGAACCAGTGGTATGCATGGTATCGTCCTTCTTGTGTCAGCGAAGGCATCTTTACAGCTCGAATGATGCATTTTTTCCTTAATTATACCAATGAAATGGATATGCCTGTTGTCTGCTACTTTCAACCCATCGGCGAAGGTGCCATCATCATCGATCATTTGGGTAGCCGATTGACAGCAAACGGTCAAGTCTTTTCTTTGATGAAAGCCCATCAGGACGGCAAACTCTGCAAGGTGACTGAGAATGATGATCTCTCTACTACAGCAACCCTCAAAGACGGAGTTCTCACAATCACTCTTATCAATGACAAATATGATGAGGAACGTACTTTTAATTTCCCCATTAAGGCTACTCTCCAGGACGCTGTCTTGTATTCTTCAGACGATATCCGTCCCTACAGCTACTTCGACGAGTCTCCTCTTCAAGTGAAATGCGATAAGAAAAATGTCAGCACTGTTCTTCCTCCACATAGTGTGGCACTTATACGGCTAAACATGAATAAAAAGAGGAAATAGGCAAATAGATATTCAATCTAAAAAGCAGAAAAAGAAAAGGATAAAGCCAAAAAAGGAGGAAAGTTTTTGTTTATGTGAAAGGTTTTGACTTATTTTGCAGAGCGAAAGTTTCGTATGAATAAAGTAGAATGTTTGAATATGTAATAAATTTAAAATCAACGTAGAGCAATGAAAAAGACAAATCTGATGCTGCTCACTGCTGTAGCAATGAGTGGAATGCTTTGCTCTTGTCAGCCCAAAGACAACACGCTGACAAAGGCTGAAAAAGAAGAAGGATGGGAACTGCTTTTTAATGGACAGGACCTTTCCGAGTGGCGTAATTACAACGATACCATCCTGTCCAATGGATGGACGGCTGTAAACGGTTGTATCCAAGCTAGTGGTGAGGGTGCTGACGAATCTGGTTATATAGTTACAAAGCGTAAGTTTGCTGACTTTGAACTATCTTGGGATTGGAAACTGACACATGGAGGCAATAGTGGTATGCTATATCACGTAGTAGAGAGTCCCGTTTTCGCTGTTCCCTATGTAACTGGTCCTGAATACCAACTCATCGATAATGAAGGCTGGGAAGAAGTAAATTCTCCTGAAAAACTTGAAGAGTGGCAGAAGTTGGGCGTAGACTATGCTATGCATCTGCCCGACTACAGCAAGATGCACGTGAATCCAGTGGGAGAGTGGAACAACTCTCGAATCGTTTTCGACAATGGTCATGTGGAACATTGGCTCAATGGTGAAAAGATACTGGAATTTGAAGCTTGGACTGATGATTGGTTCGCCAAGAAAGGTAGCGGCAAATGGGCTCATGCTCCAGAATACGGACTTGCCAGTGAAGGTGTCATCTGTCTCCAGGATCATGGTGATCCAGCATCTTTCAAGAATATCAAGATTCGTCCTCTGCCCCATAAAGGTGGGCAGACTGAAAGTCTCTTCAACGGCAAGGACCTTACTGGCTGGGAACCCTTTGGCGACGGCAAGTGGAGTGTAGATGAAGAAGGCAATCTGGTAACTGAAAATGGCGACAACAAGCAATATGGTTACCTTTGCACACGCAAATATTACAAGGATTTCGACCTCACCTTGGAGTTCAAGCAGGAGTCTAATGGAAACAGCGGTCTTTTCTTCCACTCTTTCATCGAAGGTTTCAATACCGTTCACGGATGGCAATGCGAGGTGGCTCCCAAGGGTAATGATACAGGCGGCATCTACGAGTCCTATGGACGTGGCTGGCTCCAGCAGATTCCTGATGAAAAAGAGGAATTCTTGAAGGAAGGCGAATGGAACACTTTGCGTCTGCGCGTAGAAGGGAACCATATCCAGACTTGGCTCAATGGGGAACCTATGTCAGACCTGGAGGACGAACTCATTGGCAAAACACCAGGACGATTGATGCTACAAATTCACGATGGAAATGACATTAAGGTTCTCTGGCGTAACTTCGAGCTGACACAACTCTAATCGCAAAGAACTCATTGATAGAAAAAAGAAGCAGGACTTCACTTTTTGAGGTGGGGTCCTGCTTCTTCTTTGTTCGAAGACTACTAATCGCGCACCAATTTATAATCCAACTGCTTGCTGTACAGATCAGCACGAGCCACCTTGATCTTCACGCTGTCACCCAGGTTATAACAATGATGGTAACGGCGGCCACGCAAACAATATTTACGTTCATCAAACTCGTAGTAATCATCGTCCAAGTCGCGCAAAGGCACCATTCCTTCACATTTGTTCTCGTCCACCTCCACATAGATACCAAACTCTGTCACGCCACTAATGGTTCCTTTGAAGGTTTGACCAAGTCGTTCGCTCATGAATTCTACCTGCTTATACTTGATGCTTGCGCGCTCGGCTGATGCAGCAGTTTGCTCCATATCACTACAATGTTCACAAAGTTCTTCGTACTTCTCTGGATTGGCACTGCGACCACCCTCTTCGTACTTGGTCAGCAAACGATGAACCATCAAATCAGGATAACGACGGATGGGACTGGTGAAATGAGTGTAATAGTCGAATGCCAAACCATAATGTCCCACATTATGGATGCTGTAACGAGCTTTCATCATGGCACGCAAAGTGACTTGCTCCACCACATCCTGTTCTCTCTTTCCCTTGACGGATTCCAAAAGCCTGTTTATATTCCTTGATGTTTCTGCACGCCCCCCAGTAGATTTCAACTTGTATCCAAACTTCACTACAAAGTTAGCCAAATTTGCAAGTTTGCTGGGATCTGGAGAATCATGGATACGATAGGGTAATACCTTGGCTTTCTTGTTTTTGGGAACCTTACCCACATATTCTGCCACTGTACGATTTGCCAACAGCATGAATTCCTCCACTAGTTTGTTCGCATCCTTTGCCATCTTGAAGTACACGCTTATGGGCTTGCCTTTCTCATCAATCTCAAATCGAACCTCACAACGGTCAAAGTCTACAGCGCCATTGGCAAATCTGCGAGCACGCAACTCTTTTGCCATGCGGTTTAGGGTAATCAGTTCCTCAGCAAAATCCTCTGCAGGACGATAATTAGGATTCTCTGGTTCACAATGATCTCCTGGATTGTTGTAATCCTCAGGCGATGCTTCTCCATGAGCCTCTAAAACCTGTTGAACTTCTTCATAGATAAAGCGACGGTCACTACGAGTCACAGTATGAGCCAAATGCCAATCCTTTACCTCTGCTTTTTCGTTCAAAACAAAGATCACACTATAAGTCAGCTTATCTTCATCAGGACGCAGAGAGCAGATATAATTGCAAAGACGCTCAGGCAACATGGGCACAGTACGGTCTACAAGATACACACTGGTAGCACGCTTCAAGGCCTCACGATCGATGATACCACCCTCTTCCACATAATGTGAAACATCTGCGATATGAACTCCCACCTCCCACAGATGGGGACTCAGTTTGCGGATACTCAAGGCATCATCGAAATCCTTTGCGTCGCGAGGATCTATAGTAAAGGTACACACATCCCGCATGTCCTCGCGGCGAGCAATCTCTTCAGCATTGATGTCTGGTTGTAGTTTCTCTGCGGCCTTTTCCACCTGAACAGGATAAACGTAAGGCAAGCCATATTCTGCCAAGATGGCATGCATTTCAGCATCATTCTCGCCTGTTTGTCCCAAAATATCAACCACTTTACCTATAGGATTCTTGGCGTTTTCAGGCCATTCCACAATCTTCACTACAGCCTTATCGCCCGACTTACCCTTTTTCAAGTTAGCTTTGGGAATAAAAATATCGTTGGCTAACGTGCGATCTTCTGTCAGGAGATATGCATAGTCTTTACGAACCTGCAATGTACCCACAAACTGTTTGTCCGCACGTTTCAAGATTTCCGTCACAGCTGCTTCACGTACGTGATTTTTGCGACGTGCCATCATGGTTATCCTTACCCGATCTCCATCCATTGCATGCTGACTATTGCGCTCTGCTACCAAAATGGGTTCTCCACCACCATCGGGCAGAAAAGTGTTCTTTCCATTGACCTTGCGATGAAAAATGCCTTCCATCACTGAAGTCGGAACATTCAGTTGATATTGAAAACGTGCATTCCCTTTGATATAATCATCCAACATTAGAGTCTCAAGAACATCCACACACAACATCTTGGCTGGATGCGTATTCAGGTGCAACAGACGAAAAATGGTCTTCAAATCATAGACTTCCTGCGGATTCTGCTGGAAAAGTTCAATCAACATATTTTCCAAGTCTTTTTTTCTCAGGCCTTGGGCACCCGTCTTCTTCTTTCCCATATTTTCTGGTTTTTGATGGTTTATCAGGTCAAAAATAAAGAAAAAAATAACATGCATCTACGGATTGTGGCAAAAAAAACCTATCTTTGTACACATTAACAAACAAATGCTACACAAAGATGACAATTCTAGTAACTGGAGCAAGTGGTTTCATTGGCAGCTTTATTGTTAGTGAGGGCTTGAACTTGGGACATCAGATGTGGGCTGGCATTCGTGGTACCAGTAGCCGTGAGTATCTGACTGATGAGCGTATTAAATTTGCTCTATTGGATTTGGGGAATCCTGAGAAACTGCGTGCCCAATTGCTTCAGTACCGCGAACTGATGGGCGGTCAAGGATGGGATTACGTGGTGCATGCTGCAGGAGCCACCAAATGCCTTCATCGCGAGGATTTCTTCCGCACCAACACACAAGGTACCCAGAACCTCATCGATGCACTTCGAGCCACCAATATGATACCTCAACGTTTCATTTTCATCAGTAGTCTAAGCGTTTTTGGCACAATCCGTGAAGAGCCTGTCCGCAAGGCTACTCCTGACAATCCATGGATTTACAGTCCCATCCTGTCTACTGATACGCCTCATCCCAACACGGCTTATGGACAAAGTAAACTTCAGGCTGAGGAGTACCTTCAAAAACAAAATGATATTCCATACACTATCTTGCGCCCCACTGGAGTCTATGGACCTCGCGAAAAGGACTATTTCCTGATGGCGCAAAGTATCAAGCAACACACAGATTTCTCTGTTGGTTACAAAGCTCAAGAAATCACTTTTGTCTATATGATGGATGTAGTGCAAGCCGTTTTCCGTTGCATGGATTCTTCTTCTGCCCTTAATAATGCCTATTTCCTGTCTGACGGACATATTTACAACAGTCGGCATTTCAGCGACCTGCTTCAGCATGAATTGGGAAATCCTTGGGTCCTACACATTAAGGCACCTTTATGGTTCCTGCGTATCATCTGCTGGATAAGTGGTCATATCAGCCAACTTACAGGTAAGATGAATGCTCTCAACGAAGACAAATACCACATTCTTCGACAACGCAACTGGCAATGTGACATCGAACCCGCCCAGCGTGATTTCGGCTACGATCCACAATGGCCATTGGAACGTGGCGTGAAAGCTGCTGTCAAATGGTATCGTGAAAACAATTGGCTATAATTTGTATAAAACTGATAACGTGACCAGAACAAAAACCTTTTTCTGTCTGTTTTGCGCTCTGCTGGGTTTCCCGGTTTTTGCTCAAACTCCTGAAGAGGTACTTAACGTGGCCCGCTGCGTCAACGATTACTTCATGCAACAATGCCCTGATCCTACCAAGGCTACTTTTGTCAAACGCGAGCGCCCTAGCTCTCTTTGGACACGTGGTGTATATTATGAAGGACTTATGTCACTCCAAACCATTGATCCCCAACAGCGCTATCTTGATTATGTGGACCAATGGGCAAACTTCCATCAGTGGACACCTCGTAATGGTATTCTCACGCTCAATGCTGATGATCAATGTTGCGCCCAAACATATCTGGAACGATATTTGACCGTGGGCAACGAGAAGATGATTCAATATGTACGCAAGAATCTTCAACATCAGATGTCTGGAGGATTGGGATTGGATTGATGCCATCCAGATGGGGATGCCCGTCTATTCTCACATGTACGTGGCCACCCAGAATGAACGATACATGAAATATGCTCTCAACAGCTACCTTTGGACTCGCGACATATGTGGTGACCACGGTTTGTGGAACCCAGCCGATGGACTTTGGTGGAGAGATGCCAATTTCGACCCTCCATACAAGGAGGCTGATGGGCAGAATTGCTATTGGAGTCGAGGGAATGGATGGGTTTATGCAGCACTTGTTCGTGTACTGAATGATCTCCACAACATGGGCATCGATTTCACTTCACCCGATAGTCCTTACCTTATATTTTATCAGGATTTCCTTCGCATGTCAGAGGCTTTACTGACATGTCAGCGCAAGGATGGATTCTGGAATGTCAGCCTTTTCTCCCCCACGACGTATGGAGGTCCAGAGACATCTGGTACCAGTCTTTTCCTTTATGGCTTTGCTTGGGGACTTCGTCATGGCATTCTGTCCCCTGAGAGATATCGCTCAGCTGCTGATTGTGCATGGAAAGCAATCAGTGGGGTTGTTCATGCAAACGGTTCCCTTGGTTATGTACAAGGTACTGGAAAGGAACCCAAAGATGGCCAACCCCTCACTGCAGACAAGATACCTGATTTCGAGGATTATGGTACAGGATGCTTTCTCTTGGCCGCCACAGAATATTATCGTCTTATCCAGCATATTGCTCAACCAGGTGTAAGATGGTGGTGGTTGGGGTCTGCTGTCACGCATGAAGGAATCACTTGGCAGATGCAGCAGATGGCCAGTCATGGTGTTGGTGCATTGGAGATTACGCCTCTCTATGGTGTGCAAGGCAATGATGAGAACAACATAGAATTCCTCTCACCCCAATGGATGCGTATGCTGCGCCACACTATCCGTGAGGGAAAGCGTTTGGGCATCCAGATAGATATGAACTTAGGTACAGGATGGCCTTTTGGTGGTCCCACAACACCCATTGAGGAAGCTGCTTGTAAACTGGTTGTGGTGGATTCCATCATGGATTCACATTCAGCAAAAAAAATACAGTTAGAGGCTCCTCTTCGTGAGCAGAAATACGCCAAACGGATTCTGCAACAACAATTCAAGACAACAGAAAGAGGCAAGACACGTGTCATTGCGCTCTTCGAGAGCCGTACACGCCAACAGGTGAAACGAGCCGCTCCAGGCGGTGAGGGATATGTGATGGATCACTTCGATTCTACAGCTGTAGCTCACTACTTGCAACGTTTCGAAGAAGCTTTTGCTGAGGCAGAACATACTGATGGACCTGAGAATCTTTGGCCCGCTACCTTCTTTAATGATTCCTACGAGGTGTTCCAAGCTGATTGGACACCTACCCTTCTGCAGGAATTCGAGAAACGTCGAGGCTATAGACTCCAGGATAGATTGAAGGAGTTTGTTGATGGTGATCCTGCCATCGTGAGTGACTATCGCGAAACACTTTCTAATCTGCTCCTTCAAAACTTCACTCAACAATGGGTACGTTGGTGTCATCGTCATGGCGTCAAGGTACGCAATCAAGCTCACGGTTCACCAGCCAATTTAATTGATGTCTATGCTACCGTCGATATTCCTGAGATTGAAGGTTTCGGATATTCTGAACTGGGGATAAAAGGACTTAGGCAGGATTCTGGCATGACACGCAAAAACAAATCAGACCTGACCATGCTGAAGTATGCTTCTTCAGCAGCTCACATCACAGGCAAGCAACTCACCAGTAGCGAGACCTTCACCTGGCTTACGGAACATTTCCGCACCTCGCTTTCCCAAATGAAACCTGATATGGACCTTATGTTCTGTGCTGGAGTCAATCGCATGTTCTTTCATGGCGCTTGCTATTCTCCTCAGGACGATCCTTGGCCAGGATGGCGTTTCTATGCTTCCATCGACATGTCGCCTACCAACACCATTTGGCGTGATGCACCCTATCTGATGAAATACATTGAGCGATGCCAAGAGAGACTTCAAGAAGGCAAGCCTGACAACGATTTCCTTGTTCTGCTGCCAATCCGTAATATGTGGAGAACAAATTCTCAGCATCGACTCATGCAGTTCGAGATAGGAAACATGTTCCAAAAGTCGCCTGAATTTGTCCAAAGCATTCTTCGAATCGATTCTCTCGGCTTCGATTGCGATTATATCTCAGAACGTTATCTTTTGGGTACCACGTATCGCGAAGGTAAACTCCAGACAGATGCAGGCACACGCTATGCTGCCCTCATATTACCTGGCAACTGCATCTTAAGCCCAGAAGTCCAAGTCCATCTGGAAACTCTTCGCAGTCAAGGTGCACCCATCATTCAGGGCATTGATGCCAAGCAAATGAATGCTGTGGCACATCCTGAAGAGATACGCAGTAAGCTGGGACTGAAGATGATCAGGCGAAGCAATCTGGATGGAACCTACATGTACTTTATTTCTAATCTCACTCCACACGACATTTCAGGCGAAGTAAACCTTGCTTCTGAAGCAAAAGGAGGTACTTGGTACGATCCCCTGACTGATGTCTCATCTCCAGCTGACTTCAGCGAAGGACGTCTCCGCATTTTTCTACGAAGTGGAGAATCACGTTTCCTCTTCACGAAGAATTACGCTGCTGAAAACGTGAATCCACCATCCCTTGTCTTGGACTTTGAATTGCTTGATGCCAAATTCTCTGATTGGAAACTCCATTTCATTCAGAGCCAACCTGTCGTTGCTGATACGCTATATCTTGAAACTCTTCAGACGTGGGAAGGCTTGGGCAAACATCTGGACGTGGATCAGCATCTGGCAGACAGCTTGAGCGAACTGATGGGCACGGGTGTCTATGAATGTACCCTCGTCCTTCCAAACGACGTCTCGCCTACAGATCTTTATCAGATGGATTTGGGCGACGTGCGCGAATCTGCCCGTCTCTACGTCAACGGACACTACGTGGGTTGTGCCTGGTGTGTACCGTTCACTCTGCAATTCCAGGGACTTCTCCATGCTGGAGACAATCATTTGCGCATCGAGGTTACCAACCTGCCAGCCAATCGCATTGCCGCTTACGACAGAAGAGGAATCAAGTGGCGCAAATTCAACGAAATCAATGTAGTGGATCTTCATTATAAGAAGACAACCTACGAGAAATGGGAACCTGTTCCGTCAGGCCTCAACTCCCCTATCCATCTTTATCGCAAACCTCATCCTTCCAGTCTTTGACATGATAATACCTAAACATATACTGACATGAAAAAAAATTAT